>REEL01000143.1 GCA_007695095.1 Chitinophagaceae bacterium
TGCCTGATTCCGGTTTTATTTTAATAGGATATACACCTGTAATCTTAAATAATGGCAATGAATCCTATCAGGGATATATTGTCAGAACAGATAAAAATGGAGATGTTTTGTGGACTAATGGGTTTAGTGGAGGTATTAAAAGTGAAACCTTTCGTACTATGGTAGTAAAAGATGATAATATTTATATTGTCGGCTCTACTGGTTCTTATGGAGAAGGAGGTACTAGTATATTATTTATTAGTTTTTCACTTGGATCAGGAGCACTCAATTGGTTTACGGTTTATGGTTCTGACACATCTGATGATGTAAGTAAACTCATTACTACTGACGATGGTGGATTTTTGTTTACCGGTGGTTCACAAAGCAGTATGTATATTGTCAAAACTGATTCTCTGGGTTGTGTAGAACCGGGTTGCCATGTAGTGTCAAATGTCCGGGATGACGTTGAAGATGAAGTGCTTGAAGTGCAAATTGCCGTTTATCCTAATCCGGCTTCGCACTTGCTCAACATTGTGCTTTCCGGAAATATGCAGGCAAATAGCTACTTTATAACCATGACAGATATCTTAGGCAGACAAGTTGTTTCAAAAAATGTAGCGTCTTATCTTACTAGTATAGATGTTACAGCTTTGACTTCAGGCATGTATGTAGTAAATGTATTCAAAGATAACGTACACGTTGCCGGTAAGAAGGTGATAGTTAGATAGTTACGATAGAAAAAACCGGGATTTGATTTAAGAGCCAAGAAAAAACATGCTGCTAAGTCCCAAGAGCCCAAGACCCAAGGAAGTAATTGAAAATAAAAAGTTTATAAAGTCTGAAAGGAATAAGGTAACAATTTATGTCAAAATTAAGATGGAAAATGGAAAATGGAAAATGTGGGGGGAGCTCACTCCGGTTGGCATCGCCGCAGCCTGAGCGTTTTGTGTTGAGCGGAGTCGAAACAAGTCGAAGGTAGTACTGAGTAAAAGTCTCCATATTAATATAGAGACCGCATTCGCTCCGCGTCTCGCGAGCGTAAGTGTTGTACAGCCTCCAGCTGGCATTCAATGTTCTAAGACTATTTCTTAAGTTAGATTTTACATAATTTCAAGTCCGCTGACTTCGACTCCGCTCAGCCACCTATCTACCTTTCAATAAACTGTTTAAACCTACCCCCAATCAGGAGATTATCACACTTCAAGCTTGCCCGCAAGGCTCCCCTCTTGAAGCTACCAATGACGGTGTGGTGTGAGGCTGTTCTCTGTCCATTTTCTGACTAAAAACAGCAATTCCAATTCAAAGACAAACCACTCGTCCCTCTCTAGCAATAGAGAGGGTGCAGGGTGAGTCATATATAGAGCATGATGAGATGGCTTCAAAAGTCCCAAGAGCCCAAATTTCAAGAGCCCAAGACCCAAGAGAGATAAATGGCAAATTTATGATAGCAAATGTAAAATACGGGGAACCTCCCGATCCGAATTGCAAAACAAAAAACTTATTGAATCATAACGCGGCTCGATAGTAGCTTGTCTCCGGTTTGGACACTTATTATGTACATACCCGTTTTCAAATCTTCAACATTTATACTTAATGTTTTGTAATCCTGATTGTGAAAAGCTTTTTGTTTAATCTCTCTGCCTTTTATATCACTTATCATTATTTTATTGATAGTAGTGAATTGCTCAAAACTTATATAAACATTGGTATTCGCAGGATTAGGGTATAAGTTTAAGGTATTTGTATTTTGCTCAGCAATAAATGATACATTTTCATCAACTTCAGCAAGTCCGGGTCTTAATTCACTCAAGGCCATTCTCATTACCGCAATTTGTCCTTTGGTAAACATATTCATACAGTTTTCATCACTGTAATCCATAAAATTTTCAATCATATCCGGATAGTTTACAGGAGAAATAACGCAAGTGTTTTTGGTGTAATCACAACTTTGGTCAGAAGAACTTGCTGAGTTTGGTGTATCGTCAATGCCATCATCAACATCACAGCCGTCACCTCCGCCAAAACCACCTCCGTCACCCCAAATATGTCTTAGTCCAAGATAATGACCTACTTCATGTGTGGTTGTTCTGCCTCTGTTTACAACTTCAAGCGGACCTACTGCTTCCGGGTTATTTCTACCAAACACCTGATAATGAACGACCACTCCTTCCAGATTGGGATCATTTGGGAAAACATCTGCCGGCCAGTTCGGAGCACCAACAGGAGGGTAAGCAAAACCAAGAACCGCCGGCATTTGATTACCGCCAAAGCTCAATGATAAATTGCAAACCCAAAGATTCATATACTGATCCGTTGGCCAGGCATCTTTACCACCTTCAACATCTAATTTTACATTGTCAATTGCTTCAAAATCTAAAAAATTAAAAAAGGTTTCAACACTTGTCTGTGTCCGGGTAATCCCATCGGTTGGATTTCCGTTAGGGTCCGTTTCCGCAAGAAAAAACTCTATACCGGCATCACCTGCATAAGGTTTAAATATCTCTCTGGTCATGCTGGTATCTGCATTTCTCCTTCTGAAATCTTCATTCAATACTTCAATCTGATTGTGAATTAAAGAATCATGTATGTTTTCCTCAGGTGTATTATAAACCACATGTACTACAACCGGAACTCTGTAAATTACAGAATCTGTCATATCTCTCTGAGTAGATGCCAAATCATAGATGTAATCATATGTTTGATCAAACGCTTGTCTGAATGCTGGATTCTCTTCTTTTTTATGCTCCAGATATTCATCTGTCAAACAACGAATAAATTGATCTGAAAATGCGGGAGAAGCGAGTAAAGCAAAGGCTGCTAGAAAGAAAAATAATTTTTTCATGAAGGTCTTTTAATGCGTGAAAAATGTTTTTTTATATTAAAAATAAACACATACTGATATTATTTTGTGACTAAGTTATAAAAATACCCGAAAAAACCCTGATGTTTGTTCTGTTTTTTACAGAGTTATATATATAATGCCTGTTTTTGATTCTAAACTCATGCCAAATCTTAATGATTTTATTATTTTAGCGTTATTGAGTAATGGGCTTTTTTTAAAAGATAAATAAGAGAAAAATGGAAGTAAAAGACATAAAAATGGTTGCCATTGCAGGAGCAGGAACTATGGGAATTGGAATCGCTCAATTATCTGTGATAGCAGGACATAACACATTGCTGTTTGATATAAATAAAGATGCTTTGGAAAAGGCTAAAAAAGCCCTGGACAAAAACCTGAACAAAGCAATTGAAAAAGGAAAATTAAGCGAAAGTGAAAAAAATAAAGCATGGGAAAGAGTCTGTTTTATTAACAATCCGGAAGAGCTAAAAGGGGATATTATTATAGAAGCCGTTGTGGAGCGGCTTGATGTAAAACAGCGTTTATTTCAAAAAGCTATTGATTTAAATGGAGAGAATACCATTTTGGCTACCAATACCTCCTCCATACCAATTACACGCATTGCTGCCGGTTTAAGCAAACCGGAAAATGTAGTAGGAATGCATTTTTTTAATCCGGCTCACATTATGAAACTGGTAGAAGTTATTTCAGGAGCCGCTACACGTCCCGAGATTGCAAATTTAGTATTTGATTTAGCAGAGAGCTGGGGCAAAACAGCCGTTATGGCAAAAGACAGACCGGGCTTCATTGTTAATAGAGTTGCCCGTCATTTTTATGTTGAATCCTTAAAAGTTCTCGAAGAACAAGTTGCCACTCACGAACAAATTGATATGTTAATGGAAAGCTCAGGTTTTAAAATGGGCCCCTTTCGCTTGATGGACCTGATAGGCGTGGATACAAATTTTTCAGTAACTTCTTCTATGTTTGAGTCTTTTCACTATGATTCAAAATTTCGCCCAAGCATTATTCAACAGCAAAAAGTTGAAGCAGGACACCATGGGCGAAAAAATGGAAAAGGCTTTTATGACTACTAAGTTTTTTAGCCTGAACTTCTGGGACTTAACAATTCTTTATCAATAGCCCCCTTTTAAAAACGAATAGGTTTCAACTTCATTAAAGATTTTTTATACTTCTGTATGCTCCTATCTTTTTTGAGGTTAATTTTACACTCAAATAAGCCCTTTAATCAGGAACCACTCAAGCAAATCAATTATGTTTAAAATAAACCTTTCTCAACTGCTCACTATATTTTCTTTGGTGCTCTTTGCCACAGCCTGCAATCTTTTTAAACCGGTTCCTGAAAAAGACTCGATATCTACCACCGTTTTTTTAGAAACGCCTTTTTCAAAAACAATCACCCCTGAATATTTAGAAGAAAATTTGGGAAGAAGGTTGAAAGAAGAAAAGATTCCGGTTAGCAATATTCACAACCCCGAGCAAACTGACACTGTCTTGGTTATGCATTACAGAAGCAGTAGTTTTTACTTTTATCTGACATCTGATAACAGAGCCTTGTTTTATGAAGCAAACATTAAAAACCCACGCATTCGTCTAATTGCAGACTTGCGGACAGGAATAAAAAAAGATGCTTTCAGGGAAGCTTTCAGGGATATTAATGAGCTGGATTCTGACACATTACAAGTTATAGAAGATGAGTTCAGTAAAGCTATTTTTGAATTCAAAAGAGATCGTTTGCAAAAAATTAAAATTGAAAATTACCTTGATTAAGAGCTATGTCCGGTGAAAAAGAATTTTTCCTTTTAGAAGATAAACTGATATCAAAAGAACTTTTTGATGAAATGTTTTTTTGTGACTATGAGGCCTGTAAAGGAGCTTGCTGCGTAGAAGGTGACGAGGGAGCTCCACTGCAAAGCAAGGAAATTATACAATTAGAAGATGATTTGGAAAAAATACTTCCGGAGTTGGATGATTCCGGTCGGAAAGTCATTCAAAAGCTTGGTGTATTTATAAAGAAAAAAGGTGGAGATTACAAAACACCTTTAGTTAACAACAGAGCATGTGCCTTTACTGTTTTTGAAAATGGAAAAGCCCTGTGTGGAATTGAAAAAGCTTGGAAGGAAGGAAAAACATCCTTACAAAAACCGGTTTCTTGTCACCTTTATCCAATCCGGATTCGATCGGAAAATGGTATGGACATTTTGGAGTATGATCGCTGGGACATATGTTCACCGGCATGCAAACTTGGTAAAAGTCTGGGGAAGCCTGTTTTTAGGTTTGTAAAAGATGCACTTATAAGAAACTACGGAGAGCAATTCTACCTTGAATTAGAAAATTTATATAGTTCATATAAATCTTAAAGACCCTTTTAATTATAGGAAACAGACTCCTATAGTACGAAACTATCATCTGTTTTCGCTTGCTCAACTAAAAAATACAAATAAGTTTATTATTGTTGTAGAAATTATTTTACTAACTTGAATTTAAATTTAAGTCCGGTTAGATTTTTTAAACGATTTGTGGGAAAACTGATTCCATAAACAGTCATTGAAAATTAAATAAATAAAATGATATCAACTTTACGTATTCTCAGTCTGCAAATAATACTTATTTTCTCCATAGGCAACCTAAAAGCCCAGGATGATTTTGGAATAGAAGATTTTTCTACTAAAATTACTGTGCCAATTCCAATGCCTGACGGAACAAACTTAATGACAGATATCTATCTACCCGTAACCTCTAAAGATTTAAGTATTAGTGTAGACATCCCTTTAATAGGTGAAACCACAATTGATTTAATACCTTCCGGTACGCAGTTGTTTTACTATCCGGAACTAAACGGTCAGCCCAATCCAAATCCCTGGCAGTTACCACTGGTTTTTACCAGAACACCTTATAATAAAGAAGGAGATATGACGGGTAGAATTGTTACTCTTTTTGGATATAGTTATGCACTTCAGGATATGAGAGGCAGGTATTCTTCAGAAGGGGTTTATTTTCCGATGTATAGTGATAGCTGGGCAAAAGCTCCCTATCATCCAAATTATGGACACATTTTAGATATTACAGACCTGAATGACCCGCGAAATGGGAATTTTCATGAAGATGGATACCACAGCCTGCAATATCTTACACATAATTTAATGCGGGAGTATGATTTGAATGGAGATGGAAACATTGATACTGTAGACTTGCTGGCAAATGGAAGCATTGGCATGTTTGGTGCTTCAGCGCTTGGAAACACTCAGTATCAGGCTGCTGCGGCTTATCCCATTGATCCGGAGGGGCCGGGACTAAAGGGCTTGCTGGCTATTGTTGCTACAAATGAGCATTACAAATACACGGGTTTTCAGAATGGTGTTTTTAGAGACCGTATTGTGACAGGTTGGTTGAAAGGGCAGATTTTTTCCGGTACAAATGACGACCTCAATGATATAGATGATAGCATCGACAATGCCATACATTCTTCAGCAGATTATGGATTAACGAATAAGTTCGATGCTGCTAATATGGCAATAGACCACTTCTCAACAGTCAGATATGAGGGAGGTCCGGCAGGTTATTACCCAAACAGTATTGGCCGCTTAGATATGGATGCCAGCAGAGCAATGATTAATGAAAACGGTGTTGGAGATTTGAACGGAACAATAAGCAGGTATACCAATAAAGAGGTTCCTACCTATCATCTTACCGGTTGGTGGGATATATTTACTGACGGTCAGATTGAAACAGCCAATTTAATGAGGCACTATTTAAGTCATGATTTTGGTAACAGAGACAAGCAAAAATTAGTAATCGGGCCCTGGGCTCATCAGACAATTGGAAGCAGAAGAACAGGTGATATGTTCTATAAAGAAAACGTTTCTGACGTCATGGGAATCGATATCGGTGATTTAGATATTGATAATTTAGAGGTCGCCTCTGTAATTGGTTCAGAATTGATTTCATGGTTTAGGTATACCCTTAACTATAATGATTACGCTAATATAGGAGAGCCAATGGTAAGAATTCCGGAAAGTAATGTATGGCAAGGTTCTTCATTGGGTTCTGTGAGAGTTCCGTCAGCGAATTTTGACTTTTCTTTTAATGAATTATTAAACTTTTTAAACGGTACCGGCGGGCTTAACGGATTAGCTATTGAAGTAGATATCCCCTTTATTGGTATTCAAAGTCTGGTTTTGGATATCCCTGCCACGGGCAATCCTATTATTGCAGAATTATCAGGAAATGAAGAAATTCCTGAAATTGGGTTTGTAGATTTCGCTAATGATGTCCCAAATGTGAGAATGTATGTGCCGGGTCCTATTGATGATGGCATTTCAGAAAATGAAAATCTGGGAAATTACTGGTTAGAGGCAGATACCTTCCCTTTTACGAATAACATTCATTGGCAAAACTACTATCTGCATCAAAATGGAACTATTGATAATAGCAAACCAAATCATGATGAAGGTTTTAAAATTTATGTTCACAATCCGGACGATCCGATTCTTACCGTCGGAGGAGCAAATATGATTGTCAGAACTCCGCTGGGAGACAGAGACAGTCAGGGTCAGATGGATTTAGCTAAGCCCGAGCACGCACCTTATACCATGGACAGAACCGGTGTTGTAAGCTTTGAAATGGAAATAACAGAAGACTCTCTTTCTATAGTTGGGTTTCCCGTGATGAACTTATATGCAAAATCAAATCCGGGAGGTGTAACAAGCGGACCTACAGACACAGATTTCTTTATACGCGTTTTAGATGTCTATCCGGATGGCAGAGAGTATTTTGTTGTGGAAGGAGCGGTAAATGCAAGAGCAAGAGATTATGCAAGAGCTTTGGTGGATAATCCGGAAGGAGAGTTGTTTCCTTTCCAAAATGATGATATCCCATTTACGAATATTCAAATCGGAGAAATTTATGAGTATCGCTTCGGATTAATGCCTATAGCATATACCTGGGGCAAGGGCCACAAAATGAAAATACTTATTTCAAGTAGTAATTTTACGAGATATCAGGTTAACCCTAATTTGCCGATTGAAGAAAATGAGTTTTTCAGAAGAAAACCTTCCGATGGCCGCTCATATGTATTCAACGGGCAAGAATTAATGCCGAGAATTGCCGTGCAAAGAATAGCTTTTAGTCCCGAACACCCAACGCATATAGAATTGCCTGTTTACAATACAAGCTTTACATCCGTTAATGAAATTTTATCTTCTTCTAAGAATGATTTTGATGTTATGGTCTTTCCCAATCCGGTAAATGACAAAACCGGTATTTATTCAAGCTATAATGGTAATGTTGAAGCCAAACTTTATAATAGTCTTGGGCAGCTGGCAGACAGCTGGAGTTTTTCTCATACAGATGTGAGAGATTTTTCAAAGCTCGACTCCGGATTGTATTTTCTGCAAATCACTGATAGAGAAAATAATCGGACAAAAACCATTAAAATTTCAAAAAATTAACCCAACTCTTTTTCGGAGTTACAAATCTAATTTTTAATGTTAAAGAAAGCACTAACTTTTGTTTGTTTGACCTGTTTATACATCCCTCTAATTTTTGGTCAGACAGTAATTAATGGATTGGTAAAAGATTCTGATACCAATGAGCCCCTGATTCAAGCGAATATAGTAGTAATGGAAACCCAACAATTGGCGGTTAGTGATGCTATGGGTAAATTTTCTATAGAACTGAATGTAGACCTGCCTGTAGAACTCAGGGTTTCTTATATCGGATATTCAGACAAAAAAATACTTATAGAATCTGAAAGTGCAGATTTGATAATATCATTATCTCCACAGGTAATTCCGGGACAGGAAGTGGTCGTGTCAGCATCCAGAATCAGTGAAAGAATCATGGAGTCTCCCGTAACTATAGAGCGCATGAGCATTAGAGATATTGAACAGGCAGCATCCGGTAATTTTTATGAAACGCTGGGAGATATGAAAGGCGTGGATGTGGTAAGTTCGAGTTTAGGCATGCAGATAGTCAATACCAGAGGGTTTAATACAACCGCCCCTGTAAGAATTGTTCAGTTTGTGGATGGAATGGATAATCAAGCTCCGGGATTGAATTTTCCGGTTGGAAATATGGTTGGGGCAAATGATTTGGATTTACAAAGCGTGGAACTAATTTCCGGTCCGGCATCTGCACTTTATGGCCCCAACGCTTTTCAGGGAGTTATAAACATGACGACCAAAACCCCCTATAATTTTCAAGGCATTAGTGCTCAGATAAAAGGAGGAGAACGCTCACTGATTGAAGGTCAGTTTAGGATTGCCAAAGCTTTTGGTGAAAATGAACGTTTCGCTGTGAAAGTAACGGGTTCTTTCATGCAAGCAGACGATTGGATTGCCGATAATCCTGAATCTAACCGATATGGTGACATAGAAACAGAACAAGATTTAAGTGCAATTGTGCGACAGTTGCAGTTTGACGAAAGTTTGTCTCAAAAAGAACGTGAAGACTTCGTTGCATTAAACAATTATCTTGATTTTAATCCCATAGCAAATCCAGGGAAACAAAACATTGAAGCGCCGGGATATATGGAGTCTGAATTGTCTGAGAATACTATAAAAAGCAATAAGCTGGCAGCAGCATTACATTATCGGTTTAATAATTCACTGGAGGCTTCTTATAATTATAGATTTGGAAACGGAACAGCTATATACCAGGGAGCAAACAGATATAGCATAAACAATATAAGCTTTCAGCAACATAAATTAGAGCTAAGTGGCAGACAATTTTTAGTTAGAGCATATACAACTCTTGAAAATGCAGGAGATTCTTACGATTTAGTTTTTACGGGTATAAATTTATCAAGAGCAGGTGTTGAAAATTACATCTCTGAGTATCTCGCAGAATATTTTGATCAGTTAGATTCACTGACAAATGGATTTGAAAGAGATGCCCGCTTAGAGTGGGTAAACATTGCACATGCAGCAGCTAAAGAAAAAGCACAAAACGAGGGATGGTATACTTCAGAATCACAAGAGTTTGACTCTTTAATTAATGCAATAGTAAACAACCCTGATTTGGAATCCGGTTCTCGCTTTGAAGATAAATCTTCATTACAGCATATAGAAGGTCAGTATAATTTCAACTTTGACTTTGCTGATATTATAGCAGGTGTTTCTTTCAGAAACTACAGTCCGCGTTCTTTTGGTACAATATTTAGCGATACTCTGGTAAATCCGGCAGACACTCTTGAAAACGGCAGATACAACCCAAATGCTGAATTTGTTTCACTTAATACCCAAGAGGGGGGCGGCTTTATTCAAATTTCAAAACTTTTGTTTAATGAAAGACTTCGATTAATGGGTAGTGGCAGGGTTGATAAACATATGAATTTCGACTTGCAGTTTTCTCCAAGAGTTGCAGCCATATACTCTCCGAACAGAAATCATTCAATCAGAGTTTCCGCACAATCAGCCTTTAGAATGCCAACTCTGCAAAATCAATATATTTTGTTAAATCTGGGTCCTATTACTTTAAAAGGAAACCTCAACGGTCATGAAAATCTTTATACCCTGGAGTCAGTTGAGAATTTTCAAGAAGAACACGACAGCAATTTTGTGGTTAATCCATTATTGCTGGACACTATAAGTCTGGCTCCATTACAGCCCGAACAAATGAAAACCATAGAGCTTGGATACAGGGGGATTTGGCAAAATAATTTTTACTGGGATATTGCGGTTTTCTATTCGGTTTATGAGCAGTTTATCGGCGAAATAAGAGTGGCAAGACCTTCCGGTGATGCACTGGCCGGAGAAACAAGTGGTGAAGATGCTATTTTAACGGGTAATTATGAATTGTTTCAAATTCCGGTAAATGCAAAAGAAACAGTTAGTAGTATTGGTGTTTATGCAGGAATTAACTATTACTTTGGCTCGGGTTATTCAGCAGGAATAAACTATTCATTTAATGAATTAAATACCGAACAACTTAATGATCCTATAATTCCGGGTTTTAATACTCCTAAAAACCAGTTTGGTATCCAAATGAGCGGAAGGGATGTCTGGAGAACATTCGGGTTTAATGCTGCTTTCAGATGGAGAGATGAGTTTAAATGGCAAAGTACTTTTGGAGATGGCGTGGTTCCTTCTTATCACACCCTTGATTTGCAATTAAATTACCGGATACCTGAGTGGTACAGCACTGTACGGGTTGGAGCTTCTAATGTTTACAACAATAAACATCTGCAGGCTTACGGCAGTCCGCAAATAGGAAGATTAATGTATGCAAGCTGGACGGTAGATTTAGGGTTTCCGGTGCGTGACTAAGGTTTTTTTAAGCGAGTATAAAAATCTTTCATCAAGCTTATTTTAAATTATCAGGTATTCGCTAATTTATTTACTTTTGCAAAGTTCGGTATACAACCATATCAATATGTTTTGAATGCAAAATTTAATCCCTTTTTCAGAAGAGAAATTAGCTAAGTTACACAAACCCAGAAAAGGTGAAACGAGAGTAGGGGATATAATTTTATGCTGTGAAGACAATCTTGAAAAAACATTAAAAGAAGAGAAACCGGATTATGTCATTTTAGGTATTCCGGAAAGTATTGGCCCCCTTGCAAATTATGGAAGACCGGGTGCTGAAAATGCTTTTGATGCTTTCCTGCCGGCTTTTTTAAGCATGCAGTCCAATCGTTTTTTTACTCCTAAAAAAATACTGATAGCCGGCAGTATTGATACGGCAGACTTAATCAAAAAGTCCAAAAAAGTTAAAGAGGTCTCAGATCTTGGGGTTATTGTTTCTGAGCTGGATAAAATTGTAGAATCTGTTTTAGATAAAGTGTTTGAGATAAATGCAGTACCATTAGTCATTGGCGGAGGTCATAATAACGCATATCCGATAATGCAATCTGCTCATAAATTTTTAAATAAATCTTGTAAACTCAATATTTTTAATGTTGACCCACATGCTGATTTACGCGAAACTGACTACAGGCATAGCGGGAATCCGTTTTCATTTGCTTTGGAATCCGGGATTTTAAATAAATACTTTGTGTCTGCTATGCATAAGCCTTACAACAATGAGATGATGCTTCAGAAAATGTCCGGGAATAAAAAGCAGATTAAATTTGATTTTTTGGATAAGAGCTATTCTTTTAAAAAGACAATTAAGAAAGCCGATAGGTTTTTCAGCGATTCGGAAGATAAAGTATTGGGTTTTGAGTTTGACATGGATTCAATTGCCAATTTCCCGGTAAGTGCACTAACGCCTATGGGTTTAAGTGTTAATCAGGCAGCAGAATTAGTTTCAAGAGTTTGTGAACAATTTAATCCTATATATTTTCATTTGCCTGAAGCCGCTCCATCAGAGAATGCAACAGAAAAAATTTTAACAGGAAAAGCATTGGCCTGGCTGGTTTATACATTTTTAAATTCAAGAAAATGAAGGAAAGATTGGCGGGTTTAATGACAAGCCTTATTTTTAACACTTTAATAACACAAGAAGTTTAACATTATTCCTCACTATAGAGTTATTTAGCGGTTTATTTCAATCCAGTAAAAAGAACTTAAGTTTATGGACTACGGCATATTAGATTTTTTACACCTTATCGGCTCGCTTTGTGTTTTCGTATTTGGTATGAAAATTATGAGCGATGGTCTTCAAAAAGCTGCAGGTCCCAGACTTAAGGGTATGCTGGCCGGTATGACATCCAATCGTTTTATGGGTGTTTTGACAGGCTTTTTGATAACGGTTTTACTTCAAACATCTTCCGGAACAACGGTGATGGTTGTTAGTTTTGTAAATGCCGGTCTGTTGACTTTAGCTCAGTCAATGGGAGTAATTATGGGAGCCAATATTGGGACAACTCTTACAGCCTGGATGATTTCCCTTTTAGGCTTTAAAGTAAATGTACTCTCAATAGCTATAATAGGGATGGGCTTTGCGCTTCCATTTTATTTTTCCGGAAACAAAACCAGAAAAAGTTTAGCAGAGTTTGTAATTGGGTTTGGTATACTTTTTATTGGCATTGAATATCTAAAGGAAAGCGTTCCGAATATTTCAGAAAACCCGGAAATGCTCGCTTTTTTAGAGACCTACACACAATATGGATTTTTCTCAATACTACTCTTTGTGTTGTTTGGAACAATTCTAACAGTAACCGTCCAATCCTCCAGTGCCGCCACAGCAATCACTTTAGCGCTCATTTATCAGGGGTATATTGATTTTACATATGCTGCAGCTATTTTTCTCGGCGAAAACATAGGCACAACCATAACAGCCAATCTCGCCGCTCTGGTCGGAAATGTTCATGCAAAAAGAGCTGCACGCTTTCACTTTATATTTAATATCATTGGGGTCGTTTGGGTGTTGTCAATATTTACACCCTTCTTAGGCTTTATAGATTACATACTCACCTCATTTTTTGACATGTCTCCTTTTGTTGACGATATCGCTGAAAGGGGGCAGAATATGGTAATTGCAATATCTGTTTTCCACTCTTTATTTAACATTTTGAATGTTATTATCTTTATAGGTTTCCTTAAATTCTTAGAAAAATTAGTGATTAAAATCCAGCCTTCTAAAGGGGATGTTGATGAGGAGTTCAGACTTAAGTATATAAGTGCAGGAATTCAAAACTCCTCTGAATTATCATTGCTGGAGGCTCAAAAAGAAATACAAATGTTTGCAAAACTCATTGATAAGATGAGCTTTACGACCGGTGCGCTGCTTTTTGAAAAACACAAAAATCCGGAAAAGCTATTAAGCAAACTCAATAAAAGAGAGGGCATAACGGACAACATGGAAGTTGAAATCACGAAATTTCTGGCGCTGCTTACGGATAATGGTTTGAGTGAAAGGGGGCAAAAACAAGCCCGTGGCATGATCCGAATGGTCAGTGAGCTTGAGAGAATCGGTGATTTATTTAATTTAATGGGCAGAAACTATGAGCGAATGGTAGACCTGAATGTTAAGCTGCCGGAAGAAGGGAAATTAGAATTGAAGGAAATGCTTGAGCTGATATTTGACTTTATAAAAGTAATGCGCGTAAACCTGGGTAAAAATTATGACCAAATAGATTTGGCTCAGATTTATGCAATGGATAAGCGTATAGACAGGAAGCGTGATGAGATACTTGAAAATCATTACGTAAGGCTGGAAAAAGGGGTATATAGTGCTCAGGCAGGAGTAATCTTCCTGGACTATGTCAACAGGCTCGAAAAAGTAGGGGACAATATTGTGAACATTCACGAAGCTGCAATAGGCTTAAAATTGGAAAAAAAAGAGGCTAAAATCATATAAATCCCAACTTTTTAGATATAAAGTCCCTATGATTTAATACGCAGACTTATTTTTTATTAATTTTGTGCCCTGATTTTGTGTGTTTAAAGATTTTTAAATATTTTAAGTTATCTTTTCAGCCAAAAAAATTTTAAAACAAAGAAGTCTTTTTCGGAAGTCTTAAATAAAAAATGATGAAAGGAATTATTTTAGCAGGAGGTTCAGGTACAAGATTACATCCCATCACATTTGCTATTTCTAAACAGCTAATGCCCATTTTTGATAAGCCTATGATTTACTATCCGCTGTCAACATTAATGATGGCCGGAATAAAGGAAATTTTAATTATTTCAACCCCTGAGGATTTGCCATCATTTAAAAAGCTTCTTGGGGATGGGAAAAAACTGGGTTGTCGTTTTGAATATGCTGAGCAACCGGAACCCAAAGGGCTTGCCCAAGCTTTTACAATTGGCGCTCCATTCATCGGAGAGGATAAGGTTGCCCTCGTTTTGGGGGATAATATTTTTCATGGTGTAGGTTTAGGGAATTTATTGTCAAAAAACATAGATATTGAAGGAGGGTTAATTTTTGCTTATCATGTAAATGACCCTGAAAGGTATGGCGTTGTAGAGTTTAATGAGAACAATGAAGCTATTAGTATAGAAGAAAAGCCGACTAATCCAAAGTCAAACTTTGCTGTACCCGGTTTGTATTTTTATGACAATAGTGTGGTAGATATAGCTAAAAACCTGAAGCCAAGCGCAAGGGGTGAATTTGAAATTACAGATATTAACAAAGAATATTTGAAAAGAAGAAAGTTGAGCGTAGCCAAACTTGACAGAGGAACAGCCTGGTTAGACACGGGAACTTTTAATTCCTTAATGCAAGCTTCTCAGTTTGTACAGGTAATTGAAGAAAGACAAGGTTTAAAAATTGGATGTATAGAAGAGGTGGCCTTTAGAAAAGGCTTTATAAACAAAGAAGAGCTTAAAGCTTTGGCCGAACCATTAATGAAAAGTGGATATGGACAATACTTGACAGGCTTGCTGAATTAAAGAAAATAAAAATGAATAAAATACTTGTAACCGGTGGAGCCGGTTTTATTGGCAGCTGTTTAGCTGAAAAATTAATTGAAGATCCTAATAATTTTGTAGTCTTAATTGACAACATGCTCACCGGAAAACCGGAGCGTCTTCCTCAAGCAAAAACAGATAACTGGAAATTTATCAAATGCGATACAAACCTTATAAATGATATCACTCCTTTAATGGTTTCTTATCAGTTTGATTATGTTTTTCATTATGCTGCTGTTGTCGGTGTGCAAAGAACGCTTGATAACCCGGTAAAAGTTCTTGAAGATATAGACGGAATAAAAAACATCCTTTTATTGTCCAAGAATACAGGTGTTAAAAGGGTCTTTTTTGCCAGCTCTTCTGAAGTGTATGGAGAACCAACTACATTGCCACAGAACGAATACACTACACCTTTAAACTCAAGGCTTCCGTATGCCGTTGTTAAAAATATTGGAGAAGCTTTCTGTAGATCGTTTAAAACAGAGTATGATCTGGATTATACTATTTTTAGATTCTTCAATACCTACGGACCAAAGCAAAGTACGGATTTTGTCATGTCAAGATTTATTAATTCGGCTTTAAACAATGATGATATAACTGTCTATGGAGATGGTTTACAAGCCAGAACCTTCTGCTTTGTTGGTGATAATATTGAAGCGACTACCAATGCATTTTATCAGAATAAAATCGTTAACGACACTGTAAATATCGGTTCAGATGTAGAAATAACTATTTTAGACCTGGCGAAAATAATCATAGATGTCACAAATTCCCGCTCAAAAATAGTACATCTACCTCCATTGCCTGAAGGTGATATGTTACGCAGAGTGCCGGACATTACAAAAATGAAACAACTTCTGAACAGAGACCTTCTTACTCTAAAAGAAGGAATTACAAAGGTTGTAGAAAACTGGCAGGGGAGTCCAATCCAAAAAGTATATTCATAAATGTCTAAAGTTCTCGTAACCGGTGGATTAGGGTATATCGGCTCACATACCATTTTGGACCTTTTAGAAAGAGGTCTTTCAGTAGTATGTGTGGATAATTTATCTAAATCAGACCCTAAAACTCTTGATAGAATTGAGCGTATCACTGGGAATAAAGTCCCTTTTTATCAAACAGATATATGTGATGATGCTGCTCTTGAAAAAGTTTTTGAGAAAGAAGTAGGCATAGAGTCTATCATTCATTTTGCTGCATATAAATCAGTACCTGAATCCGTAAAATATCCGCTAAAGTATTTCAAAAACAATGTTAACGGATTAATGGTTTTGATAGAAAAAGCACAGAAATACAAAGTTAAAAATTTTATATTTTCATCTTCCTGCTCCGTATATGGAGAGCCCCAAAATTTGCCGGTAACAGAAGATACCCCTATTGGATTAGCACTATCTCCTTATGCGGCAACCAAACAAATTGGAGAACAAATTTTAACACAAACCGTAGAAAATACGGAAGCTTTCAGCTTAGTTATTCTACGTTATTTTAATCCGGTTGGGGCACATCCGGAAGGTAAGTTAGGTGAGTTGCCCTTACAATCACCGGACAATCTGGTTCCTTATGTAACTCAAACAGCTATAGGAAAACGAGAGCAATTAACAGTTTTTGGAAAGGACTATCCTACAAAAGACGGCACTTGCATAAGAGATTATATACACGTAATGGATATAGCAACGGCCCATTCTCAGGCAATAAGTTTTGCTCGCGAAAAGCTGAAGGCCGGCCAAACAGATTTTTTTAATCTTGGTAGTGGAAAAGGATATTCTGTATTGGAAGTCCTTAATACCTTTGAGAAAGTAAATAATGTGAAAGTAAATTATAAATTCGGGGCAAAAAGACCCGGAGACGTTACTGCTGTCTTTTCCAGTAATGATAAGGCTCGTAGCCTTTTAGGCTGGAAAATTAAATTTAATATTGAAGAAATGATGGCTTCTGCATGGAAGTGGGAACAGTTTTTGCAGGGTGAATAATAACACTATTAAAAGCCATTTTATGCGGATTATTTTCTTATTAATTACCGTTTCTTTATTTACCTTTTCTACCTATGCTCAAAAATGGGAAGCAGGAATTTTTCTTGGGGGGTCTAACTATATGGGAGACTTAACCGTTGGATATCTGGATCTAAAAGAAACCCACACCTCAATTGGTGCTTACGGACAGTATAATTTGAATGAACATTTTAGTTTCAGGGCTGGCTTTTATTATGGAACGATTTCCGGTAACGATGCCAATGCAGATTCGCCTCAAAGACAATTGAGAAACTTAAGTTTTCAAAGCAGAATTTACGAAGCAGGTTTACACACATTGTGGTATCCTTTCCCCAATAAAATTTATATCAGAGATAATTTGCTTAGACCTTATTTCTTCACAGGAGTAGCTTTATTTCATTTTAACCCTCAGGCATACTATATGGGAGAATGGGTTGATTTACAGCCTCTGGGAACGGAAGGTCAATATATCGGCTTTGAAGATCGCCAATATTCACTTACTCAAATATCTATCCCAATTGGAGCCGGCTTTAGCTATGATGTAACTGATGCATTTTCGGTTGGAATGGAAGTAGGTGTTCGTAAAACCTTTACTGATTATCTGGATGATGTGAGTACAACTTATGTCAGCAACAGAAGATTACTTGAAGAGTCAGGCCCACTATCGGCCGCCCTGGCTGATCGGTCAGGTGAAGTTCAACCCGGACATAAATACACAGAGCCGGACACCAGAGGAAATCCGGGAAACGACGATTGGTATGTTTTTGCCGGAGTGAATCTGGGCTTTAAGCTGTTTACGCAAAACGAAAGACAAAAAAGATTGAACTGTAAATTTTAACCAATTTGAAAGCCAGAGCATAATTAACTATATTTGGTATTCGCAAACTATAATCAATGATAAAAATAAATCGCAGTTTAAGCCTTAGCTTTATTTTAATGCTTTCTCTAAGCATGTTCTCCTGCAAAAAGGGAGGGATAAATATCTTTACTTTGGAAGATGATAAACAGTTGGGACTACAGGTATCTGAGCAAATTGCATCAAACCCTTCTGAATTTCCGATTTTAAGCGAGAGTGCATATCCCGAAGCCTATGCTCATATTAATAGAATAATGAACGCGGTATTGAACTCAGGTGAAGTAAATTACAGAGATGAATTTGACTGGCAAGTGAAAATTATTCATGACGATAATACCCTGAATGCTTTTGCAGCGCCGGGTGGATATATGTATTTTTATACCGGTTTAATTAAGTTTTTAGACACGGAAGATCAGTTTGCCGGAGTAATGGCTCATGAAATTGCACATGCTGACAGAAGGCACAGCACACAGCAACTAACGAGACAATACGGAGTTTCTACACTTTTAGGAGTAGTGTTAGGTGAAGACCCCGGTCTATTAGCAGAAATTGCGGCCGGATTGGTTTTTTTAAGGTTTAGCAGAAATCACGAAAGAGATGCCGATAAACATTCGGTCATATATTTATGTCCAACGGACTATAATTCAGCAGGAGCTGCCGGATTTTTTCAAAAAATTGAATCTTCAAATTCAACCAGTCCGCCTGAATTCCTAAGCACACACCCGAATCCCGGAAACAGAGTTACAGATATTAATGAGAAAAAAGTGGAGCTTAATTGTACCGGAGAGGAAACCTTTCAGCAATCATATCAAGACTTTAAAAACAGTTTACCTTAAAGAATGACATTGATTAAAACAGTTAGAGGAAAAACTCCCAAATGGGGAGAAAATTGTTTTTTTGCAGACAATGCAACTATAGTTGGCGATGTTGAAATGGGCGATGATTGTAGTGTTTGGTTTAATACTGTAGTCAGAGGAGATGTTCATTATATAAAAATCGGCAATAAGGTAAATATCCAAGATGGGGCAATTATACATTGCACCTACCAAAAAGCACCCGTGCATATTGGGAATAATGTAAGTATCGGACATGCAGCAATTGTTCACGGCTGTACATTAGAAGACAATGTGCTTATAGGAATGCGAGCCGTTGTTATGGACCATGCCGTGATTCAAAAAAATAGCCTGGTTGCCGCCGGATCGGTTGTTCTTGAAAATACAATAGTTGAATCAGGCACTATATATGCCGGAGTACCTGCAAAAAAAGTTAAAGAAATCAGCCAGGAACAATTCAATGAAATTATAAAAAGAATTTCAGACAATTATGTCATGTATTCCGGCTGGTTCAAAGAATAAAATCCTGCTTTTTTAGTGAACACTATCTCCTTAATCACTGATTACGGTTTATATTTTTTAACTTCGTTTTTTTTCAATACTGTAGATTAGATTCAGTTTTCAGTCTGATATTTATGGCAAGATATTTTATCCATTTAGCTTATCACGGGAAAAATTATTCCGGATGGCAAAGACAGTTAAAAGACAGAAGTGTCCAGCAAACAATCGAAGAAATTCTGGCAAAATTTTTCAATGAAGAAATACGAATTATGG
The DNA here is from genome assembly GCA_007695095.1 of Chitinophagaceae bacterium. Lineage (NCBI taxonomy): Bacteria > Pseudomonadati > Bacteroidota > Chitinophagia > Chitinophagales > Chitinophagaceae > Chitinophagaceae bacterium. The sequence goes on from REEL01000143.1 coordinate 19,584, forward strand.
GTTGTGGCAGAACAGATGCAGGGGTACACGCTTCATCCTATTATGCTCATTTTGATACAGAAAAGCCTTTGCCGGAAGACTTTGTCCATAAATTAAATTGTTATTCCAGACAGTCAATTGCATTCTATTCGGTTGAGAAAGTAAGCAATGATGCACATGCCCGCTTCGATGCGATTAAAAGAAGCTATGTATATAAAATGCATTTTGAAAAAGACCCGTTTAAATATGGATTGTCATGGATGTATGCTTTAGGAAACAAACCGGATTTTGAATTGATGAATAAAACAGCAAAAAAGTTGTTAGAATTTAAGGATTTTGAAACATTTTGCAAAACGGGAGGTTCTAATAATACATTTTTCTGCAACTTAAGTCGTTGTGAATGGATTAGTAAAAATGATGATGTTGACTGGGAGTTTCATATTTCATCAAATCGCTTTCTGAGAGGGATGGTTCGTTTAGTAGCCGGAGGGCTGATTTTGGTTGGCAGAGGAAAAATAGGTGATGATGAATTTTTGGAAACCGTTTTGAATAAAAAAAGAATAAGAATTCCATATGCTGTTCCGGCCTGGGGGTTATACCTCACGGAAGTTGTTTATCCGGATCATATTTTGTTGAATGAAAATTAAGAATTGGCTGTAAATAATAAAAATGTTAACCCGAAACCAAAAGTAGGGGTGCTTCTTCGAGTGTTAAAACTGGTAAAACCATTTAGACTGGTTTTTGCAGCCGCTACCTTTTTAGCTTTGATTCTCGCTGTTTTGGCACCTTTAAGGCCATTTCTGGTATCCATAACTGTCGATTCCTACATATTGAATTTCGACATGAAAGGATTGCAAACAATGGCGGCAATATTAGTTGGGGTGCTGTTGGTAGAGTCTTTTTTACGCTACTTTTTTATTTACATGACCAATTGGCTGGGGCAGTCCATAATAAAAGGTTTACGGGTGCGGGTATTTAATCATCTGGTAGATCAAAAGCCACAATTTTTTGATAAAACACCCATAGGAACTTCAACGACCAGAACCATTAATGATGTAGAAACAATTAATGACATATTCAGTCAGGGTTTAATTACAATTATCGCAGATTTGTTAACCCTCTTTGCCGTTATAGGCTTTATGCTTTATCAGGACTGGAAGCTGACATTAGTCAGTTTGGTTACTTTTCCTTTATTAATATACAGTACCTACGTTTTTAAAGAAAACATAAAAAAAGCATTCAATGATGTAAGAACTCAGGTTGCCCGAATGAATGCATTTCTACAGGAACACATTTCAGGGATGCGTATAATTCAGATTTTTGCAGCCGAAAAAAGAGAAATGAAAAGGTTTGATGAAATTAACAATAACCATAAGCAAGCCAATATAAATGCAATTCTCTATTACTCTATATTTTTTCCTGTAGTTGAAGTAATTCTTGCCAGTGCCATTGGTCTTATGGTCTGGTATGGAACAAATAGCGTTATAAACTATGAAACTACTCTGGGAATTTTGATAGCCTTTATCTTATACCTTAACATGCTTTTCAGACCATTGAGAATGCTCGCAGATAAATTCAATTCATTGCAAATGGGCATCGTTGCTTCTGAAAGGGTTTTTGGTCTATTGGATAATGTTCAAAAAATAGATAACAATGGAAGCCTGAAGCCCAAAAAAATTGAAGGTCGCGTAAAATTTGAAAATGTTTGGTTCGCCTATGAAAACGATGATTTTGTATTAAAAAATATTAATCTGGAAATTCAACCCGGTCAATCGGTAGCAATAGTTGGAGCTACCGGCTCCGGAAAATCATCTATCATTAATGTTTTAGCCAGATTTTATGAATTTCAAAAAGGTGACATCAAGCTCGACGGAATTTCAATCAGAGACTATGATATTTATACTTTAAGAAAGTACTTTGGAATTGTGATGCAGGATGTGTTTCTGTTTTCAGGCTCTATTATGGATAATATTACACTGAACAATCCGGATATTTCACGGGAACAAGTAATAAATGCTGCTAAAGAAGCAGGTGCTCATGAGTTTATCTTGAAGTTACCTCTTGGTTATGACTACAAAGTAATGGAAAGGGGACTTACGTTATCAATGGGACAAAGACAGCTAATTTCTTTTGTTAGAGCACTGGTCTATAATCCTCAGATATTGATATTGGATGAGGCTACTTCATCTATAGACACTGAAAGTGAAATGATTATTCAGCATGCTACAGAAAAGTTAATCACAAACAGAACCTCAATAGTTGTTGCCCACAGACTTTCAACAATAAAGAAAGCAGATGTTATAGTAGCTTTACAAAAGGGAGAAATTATTGAAATTGGAAATCATGATGATTTAATGAAATCAGACGGTTACTATAAGAAATTACATGATATGCAGTTTAGCAAGCAACTAATAACAGACGATAATATCACTTAACTTAATAAATCTATTTAAGGTCTTTGTGGTCTCACTATTTTCGCGGAAATTTGCAATTT
>REEL01000144.1 GCA_007695095.1 Chitinophagaceae bacterium
ACTCCCCCTATACATTTCCAACAATTCCTCTAAAGTTTCAATTTGCTTTTTCAACAACTCATTTTGCGCTCTCAGGTGATTGTTTTCTAAGGTTAATCTAATCAAATCGCCCGACTTACTACTTCTAAATTCTTGCGGTTCCGAACGTTTTATATTAAAGTTATCCCGCTTTCGATCCTCTTCCATGTCAAAATCTTCACTATAAACCTCATCCATCATAAGGTTTGAATCAAAGAAACTACTTTTAATATTTGATTCCTCTTTTAAATCATTAGTATCCTCCTTAAATATTGGGTGCTCTCCACTTAACAAATATTCCGGCCTTACTAAATAAAGCTTACTTAACCACGTAATAAAATCCGTTGTAGCTTTTGTGCGCCCTTTCAACATTTCATTCAAATGCTGAGGACTAAAACCATACTCTTTTGCAAGCTGGCTTTTGTTTTTTACCCTTCCTGTTTTTATCAATAATTCTATTAAAACAGAAAGTCTTTTGTTTAAATCCATAAAAATTTATTTACAGATAATTTGTATTATTACAAAATATTTGTAATATTGCTGTGTATTTATACTGAATATCTGTAAAGATACATTTTTTAATACTAAAAATCAAAATCATGAACAAAAAACAAAAGGTGCACAACCTAATTATTTTAGATGAGAGCGGTTCTATGGACACCATAAAATCGACAGTAATTCAGGGGTTTAATGAATTAATACAAACTATTCAAGGAATTGAAAAACAATATCCGGAACAGGAACATTTCATCTCTTTTATTTCATTCAACGGATTGGGGCAAAAGTTACAGCATTTTATGGATCCGGTAAGTAAGCTTAAACAAATAGACAGTTCTAATTATAAACCCTATGCTTCTACTCCATTATTTGATGCTTTAGGCTTTAGTCTGAATAAATTAAAACAGTCTTTAGAAGGACAATCTGATTATTATGTTCTTGTTACTATTCTGACTGATGGCAAAGAAAATGCTTCTAAAGAATTTTCAGGTAATAACATTAAACATCTTATCGAAGAGCTAAAACAAAACAGATGGACTTTTACCTATATTGGAACTGATCATGACATAGACAAAATCGCTTCATCTCTTTCAATTAATAACTCATTATACTTTGAAAAAAATGAAGATGATATTAATAAAATGTTTAGAGAAGAAAGAGAAGCAAGAGTAGTATATAGCCATAAAGTATCCTTAAAACAAGATGTATCTTCTAACTTTTTTGATGATTCAAAAGACAAAAATGACAAATAATAGCTAAATATTAAAAAACTACTCCTTACAAAGGTTTTTGCTAAGCGTAAAAACCTTTGTAAGTCTTTTTGAAAATTTAGTGCCTACATTTATTTTATATAAAAATGTAGATTTTTTAGTTTTCTTTATAAAATATATGTAAATTTGGTTAAGAAACCGGGTTTTATTTAAAATTTTAAAATAAAACCGTATGATTTTCAAGATTTTTTTATCCGTATTATTCTTCTATAGCATTCCATTGCTATTAATGTCACAAACTTGTTGGCAAAACTATTACAATCCAAGTCCGATGTCAGGAAATTCTGTATCGGCTTTGCAGATTCATGAATCTGCAAATGGATTTTTTTTAACAGTAACATTTGTATCCGGGAGTATAGAAATCTATTCTATTAATCAAAATGGAGAGCTAAATTATGCAACTCCACAATTAAAAGCAGATGAGAATAGTTTCACACCTGTATCTGATGGTGGATTTGTCCTTGCGTATACCTTAAAGAACGGAGATACTTTTCAACTTCCCTCAAGCAATATAATTGAGCTTAAAGAAATTGTAATAAAAAAATTTAATGCAGAAGCTACTGAAGATAATGACTCCTGGGAGTTTCGTTTTTTTGATGGAGACAACTCTTTAATGAATATCTTTGTCAAAGAATTGGATAACCAGGACATCCTGGCATCATATCGCACGTGTGGATTTGATCTTAATACCTATTGTATTCCAATATATTCTGCATTAGTCAGGATGACAAGTTCAGGAGATTCTGTTTTTGTACAAAATTTTTACGATAAAGATTTGTTAGATGTAGCTGAACTCCCAAACGGTGATATAGTAGGTTTATATGCTTACGGAGGAAATTTGCATTTAATCGGATTAAACTCAATGGGTCAAACGCTTTGGACACAGAGTGGTTTTGGTTCCTTTCAGCTCAATCATTTTTATAGTACTAAAATTCACAAGTCTACTACACAAAACTTAATCCTGAATACCCAAACAGGCATTTATAAAACTGATCTTTCCGGGAATTTAATCTGGCATGAAACTATAGATGCAAATGCAATTTACCCGGTTGAAAACGGTGGTTTTTTAACGGTGAATGAGGCACCCAATCCGGATTATACAAACCATCAAAATATAAATAAAATACATGTAAAAAAGTATGACCAAAATGCACAGCAATTGAATGAATGGTTTTTACCCGATACGACAAACAATAGTATTGATGCGCCTATAGATGCAAGATTCAATGCAAATGACATTAAAGTAACTTCTAATGGTGAAATTGTGGTTCTAGGAACTAAAGCAAATATTTCAAATGGTATCTATGTTGCAGTTTTTGATAGCACTTCTTCTTGTTATGAACCTATAAATACTTACACAGACAAAAATGAATGTGGAACCCTAACAGCAGGTAACGTAGCTGCCGGCTTTTGCAATTCAGGACTGTTTTTTAACACTTTTCTCGGCGGAGGATTTTATACACCAATTGATAGTCAGACAAAAACAATTTTTTCAAGTGGATTGTGGCTGGGAGGAAAAGATGTACTCACAGATCAACTTTATTTATCTGCTACCACTTATGGACAAATGCAAAGCAGTTATTGGCCGGGACTAATTGAAGAAAATATGGGCGGGATTAAATCTATGCATTGGGACAGAGTTTGGAAAGTTAGCCATTCCGAGATAATTAATCATATCAATGATTTTTTGGATAACGGACAAATTGACAACCCGAATCCTTCTATTTTTGAATGGCCGGGAGAGGGCAATCCTCATGCAAAAGGAAAAAATGGTGAGTCTATTAGCGTTTCTAAAAGTGCCGCTCCTTTTGTGGACCTCAATCAGAATGGTATTTACGAGCCTCATTTAGGTGAATACCCTTTAATTAAAGGTTGTGAGATGCTGTGGTTCGTCATGAATGATTCTTTGCATGGTAATATGCAGGGCTTAAACAGCCCTTTCAATGCTGAAATACAGGTAAGTGCATATGCTTTTTCAGACACCTCCTTTCCCGATCTTTATAATTCCATTATAGCAGAATATAAAATCTACAACTATTCAGGAAGAGACTATTATGATTTTTATTTTGGCAAATTCATTGATTTTGAAATCGGTTGTTTTAATAATAATTATGTTGGTGTAGATACTTTAAACAACACATTTTATGGATACTCTGCAACAGAAATTGATGCAACTTGTGCCACTCAAGGATTTGGGCAAGATCCTCCTATACAGACTGCTACTTCATTAAATCATGATTTCAGTTCATTTGTGAGCTATGAAAGTAATTTCAATCCCATAAGCGGAATACCAACAAAAAATAACCATTATTATAACTATATGCAAGGCAATTGGTTAGACGGGAGCCCTATTACATATGGTGATAACGGTATAGGTGGAAATACAGCATTCCCTTTTTTGTATAACGGTAACCCTGCCGACACCACTACATGGTCCGAATGTAGTGTGAACAATCCGCCGGGTAGCAGAAGGTCAGTGGGTTCCATTGGAATGTCAGATTTCGAAAACGGACAGTCCAAAACTGTTAAGTATATGTATACAACTTTTTATGGAGAGAACCTTTCGGCATGTTTTGACTATAATGCAACTGCAGAGCCCAGACTCATATATTTGAAAGACAACTATACAAACCACTTAAATTGTAACAATGAGGGAAGTTTACCGGAAATACCTGATTCATTGATTCAATATCCAAGTTCAATTTATGAATCTTCGTCAGAAAAAATAGCCATATCGGTATTCCCTAACCCGGCTACCGAACATGCTATTATAACTTTAGACGGTTTTGAGTTTCCTTCTATCATTGAGCTATGGGATGTAAAAGGCCGAAAAGTGCAATCGGAAAAAACTTACAAAAACACCTATTTGCTTAATACAGTAGATTTGCAAACAGGCACATATTTTATCAAGGTAATCAATAAAAACAAAGGATTTAAATCAACGCCTTTGCATATTGTAAGATAAT
>REEL01000145.1 GCA_007695095.1 Chitinophagaceae bacterium
GCTTGGAAGCAGCCATTCATTTAAAGAGTGCGTAACAGCTCACTAGTCGAGTGGACAAGCGCGGAAAATAATCGGGCATAAAGCACATTACCGAAGCTATGTTTTTCATATTTAATTATATGGAGAGGTAGGGGAGCATTCCAATATCGGCGAAGTTTATCTGCGAGGATAGATGGAGAGATTGGAAAAGCAAATGTAGGCATAAGTAACGATAAGACGGGTGAGAAACCCGTCCACCGAAAGACTAAGGGTTCCTGATCAACGCTAATCGGATCAGGGTTAGTCGGATCCTAAGGATAACCCGCAAGGGGCATTCGATGGGTAACTGGTTAATATTCCAGTACTATCTATTACTGCGATGCAGTGACGAAGTAGTGAAAGGCCTGCGTACTGACGGAATAGTACGTTGAATAGAGTAGGTATATGTTATATAGTAAAGTACGTATAGCATGCTGAAACTAGACAGTACCGAGCGTCTTCGGACAATCGGATAATGGCTGTAATCAGACTTCCGAGAAAACCTGCTAAGCTTCAGGTAATAGATAACCGTACCGTAAACCGACACAGGTAGTCGAGGAGAGAATCCTAAGGTGCTCGAGTGAATCATGGCTAAGGAATTCGGCAAAATGGTCTCGTAACTTCGGGAGAAGAGACGCCTGATGTAAGAATCAGGCCGCAGTGAAGAGGCCCAGGCGACTGTTTAACAAAAACACAGGACTATGCGAAATTGAAAGATGAAGTATATGGTCTGACACCTGCCCGGTGCCGGAAGGTTAAGGAAGGGGGTTAGTGCGTAAGTGCGAAGCTCTTGACTGAAGCCCCGGTAAACGGCGGCCGTAACTATAACGGTCCTAAGGTAGCGAAATTCCTTGTCGGGTAAGTTCCGACCTGCACGAATGGTGTAACGATCTGGGCACTGTCTCAGCCATGAGCTCGGTGAAATTGTAATTCCGGTGAAGATGCCGGATACCCGCAACGGGACGGAAAGACCCCGTGCACCTTTACTGCAACTTAACATTGGTTTTGGGTAAGTAATGTGTAGGATAGGTGGGAGACTATGAAGTGGCTTCGCCAGGAGTCGTGGAGTCAACCTTGAAATACCACCCTTTGCTTGCCTGGAATCTAATTCCGGGAACGGAAGACAGTGTTTGGTGGGTAGTTTGACTGGGGTGGTCGCCTCCAAAAGAGTAACGGAGGCTTTCAAAGGTACCCTCAGCACGCTTGGTAACCGTGCGTTGAGTGCAATAGCACAAGGGTGCTTGACTGTGAGACTGACAAGTCGAACAGGGTCGAAAGACGGATATAGTGATCCGGTGGTTCCGTATGGAAGGGCCATCGCTCAAAGGATAAAAGGTACGCCGGGGATAACAGGCTGATCTCCCCCAAGAGCTCATATCGACGGGGAGGTTTGGCACCTCGATGTCGGCTCGTCACATCCTGGGGCTGGAGAAGGTCCCAAGGGTTGGGCTGTTCGCCCATTAAAGTGGCACGCGAGCTGGGTTCAGAACGTCGCAAGACAGTTCGGTCTCTATCTGTTGCGGGCGTTAGAAATTTGCGGGGATCTGATTCTAGTACGAGAGGACCGAATCGGACGAACCTCTAGTGTACCTGTTGTGGCGCCAGCTGCACCGCAGGGTAGCTATGTTCGGAAGGGATAAGCGCTGAAAGCATCTAAGCACGAAGCCCACCTCAAGATGAGATTTCTTTTAAGGGTCGTGAGAGATGATCACGTAGATAGGTTACAGGTGTAAAGGCAGTAATGTCAAAGCCGAGTAATACTAATTACCCGTAAGCTTTCCATAATTTAAATAGAATGTTATCTTTTCCTCAATATGTTAAAGTTATATATGGTGACTATAGCGTGAGGGCTCACCTCTTCCCATTCCGAACAGAGAAGTTAAGCCTCACAGCGCCGATGGTACTGCCCGAAAGGGTGGGAGAGTAGGTCGTCGCCAACCCTTTAAAGTAAAAGCCTGTAGCTCTAAGTTACAGGCTTTTTTTATGTATATACTTCTCTTCTTTTTATTTTGTCTATGACGTTGATACCCCAAAATTCCTATATTGATAATCTGTACTATACGGACAAAAATTCTTGATTTTGAGAGACCCATTGCAAAAAAACAGGAATGGTGACTTGAATAATAGAACATCTGAATGAAGAAATTAGAAATTAGAATGTTACTAAAATTAATCGGTTTCTTTTTTTCTTTCAATTTACTTCACTATTCGATAGTTTAATTGTTCGAATGTTCTATTATTTTAAAACCCTGATTCTGTAAATGTTGGTAGGTGCATACAGCAAATTAAAAACTACTTCATGAAACAAAAATTTAGAAGTGGGTGACCAATTACACAAAACAGGAGAGTAGGTCGTCGCCAACCCTTTATGTAAAAGCCTGTAGCTCTAAGTTACAGGCTTTTTTTATGTATATACTTCTCTTCTTTTCCTCAATGTCTTCACACTTAATCTGTGTGTAATCAGCTCTTCTAATACAATTTAATCCCACTGATGAACTTTATTAGTGAATATATGTTTAAATTGTAAATAAAAATTACATAAAACATAAAACCCTATAACATGAGAGTATTAAATTATTTTTTATCCATATCTGCATTAATATTCTTAACATCCACTGTATATGCGAATGTTAATATTGTAAATGAAGTTGTTAAAGCAAATATAGAAAGTGAACAGGAAAGTTTTAAAATAGTAAAAGTAGTCGAAGGTTTAGAACATCCATGGGCAGTAAACTGGCTGTCTGAAGACATGATGATTATAACTGAAAGACCCGGAAGTATGTATTTAGTAACCAATGATAATGTTCATAAACTTGGGAATTTACCTGTAATAGATACTGACGAAGACCAATTAACAGCTCCTCAGGGTGGTAATCAGGGAGGTTTATTAGATGTAGTCCCTCACCCGAATTATCAGGAAAATGGATGGATTTACTATACTTTGTCCAGTCCGGGTGATGCTGATGCAGTTGTCTCAGATGATGATTACGGTACCGGTACGGCTTTAGTAAGATCAAGAATTGATTTTGATAATTATGAATTAAAGGATACTGAATTTTTATATGTTCAAATGCCAAGAACAAATCCCGGGAGACATTATGGTTCAAGAATTGTTTTTCCGGGAGATGGAACAGTTATATTTTCAATTGGAGACAGAGGTCTGAGATCACCTTCTCAGGATTTAACAAATCCAATTGGTTCATTTATCAGACTTATGGATGATGGCAGCATTCCGGAGGATAATCCGTTTATTGGAATGCCACCCGGTAATATTAGACCTGAGATTTTCTCTTTTGGCCACCGTAATAATCAGGGAATTGCGATTTGTCCTGAAACAAATGAAATATGGTCAACAGAACATGGTCCTTATGGTGGAGATTTACTTCATAAAGTGTCTATGGGGAATAATTATGGCTGGCCATATGTTGCCTATGGCGTGGAATATTCCACTAAACAACCCATTGGGGTTTCTCAAAATAACCCGGGGGTTCAAAGTCCTTATTATATTTGGGAAGAATCTATGGCACCATCAGGCCTGACTTTTTATACCGGTGATGTGTTTGAAAATTGGAATGGAAATTTATTTGCGGGTTCTTTACTCAGAGAAGAAATCAAAAGGATTGTTATACAAAATGATGAAGTAGTTCATGTTGAAGTTTTGTTTTCCGAATTGGTAGGTAGAGTTAGAGATGTAAGACAAGGTCCGGATGGTTTTATATATTTTATTACCGATCAGTCTGACGGCGGAGTTTACCGGATTGAGAGTAATTAGTAAAAACTTAAGTTAAAAAAATTAAAAGTCTATGCCCGCTCAAAATCCAAAAGTCTATCAATTGAATAGTTGAAAATATCATTTTTTTGTTCAGTCAAGATTCGTTATGAGTTCTTTTAACAATAATTTATAACAGAATAGTGACGAATAGTTTAAAAATGCATACATCATTCCTATACTTGGATTTTTTTTAACAAATAAATGACTGAGGAAAATTTAATCTCCAAAGTAAAGTGTAAAAATTGCATAATCTGATATTTATCATACCTTTGATAGTCAAGCTATCAACTATTTTTTTGCAAATAATTATAGGTCATAAATAGTTCTTAAATTTGTATTTTATATTGAATCAGCTTTTAGCTATTCTAAAATGAATTATAGTATTGTATTGATTTGGCATGTATTTTGATAATGTCATCAATCTATACTTAAAAATATAAGTCACATTAAAAACGAAAAAAGTATTCTAATGAAATGTATTCAAAAAAGTGAGTGTAAAAAATCATTTAAGAGTTTTAGTGTTTTTGCCGTGTTATCTATTCTTGCAATTTTTTCATTAACTCAATGTACCAAGGATCCGGTAAGGGGCTGGACTTATTTTACAGAATCCCCTTCACCACCTGAAATTGTAAGTTTGACTTCAGTTATTAAGAATTGCTCACCACCTTATCCGGTTACCTTTTTTCAACAAACAGAAAATCTACTTGGTAATGTTAATTATCTATGGGATTTTGGTGACGGAACAACTTCTATTGAACAAAACCCGACTCATATCTACCAAACTCCAGGTGATTATACTATCACTTTGGTTATATCAAACGAGGTAGGTGCAGATACAGCTGTCCTTGAAGTACCGGAGCTTTCTCAAACATCTATACCCGTTGAAGCCGGATTTGCTTATACTCATTTTAATAACAATAATTTTGCGCCAAACAAAATAGAATTTTCTAACTTTTCTTCCGGAGCCAATATTTTTGCCTGGGATTTTGGTGATGGTAGTCAGGATAATGATGATGACCCGGTACATATATTTCAAAATTCCGGACAGTATACCGTTAAACTGAAAGGGACATGTACTGATGGCACATATGATGAAGTAACACAACAAATATTTATCAGCCCGGCACCACAAAGAATTTTCATAGATTCTATCAATTTAATGTTGCCTTCTCAATACAGAAACAGACTTATTTACATAGAGGTCTACCATAACACTACTTTTGTTGGAGCTACAAATGCCAGAACTCCAAGTAGTTATCCGGTAAAATTCAGAGCATCTCAACATTTTCCGGGAGGCTATTTCTTTGACTTTGTAAACTACGGCCAAAATGAAGTATTTAAGTTTGTGATTTTAAGAGAAAGAACGGATGAACCCCCTGAATTTCTTTATGAAATCACGCTTTCCCCCTATGCAATTCAAAATAATTTTTATCCGAAAGCATATTTTCAGATTGAACACGTACCTGTCTTAAAAGATGTTTTTATTGACTTATACATGAGTTATTAAATAGAAAATAGTAATTATGAAAAAGCAGTTTTTATTTATCATTTTGTTTCTATTTTTTGGAAAAGCTTTATTTTCCCAGGCTAACATTAATTATCTGGATAAACAACCGTACTTAATGATAAGTGCGGGGCCATTATTCCCGGGTGAAAGATTCAGCAGTTCATCAGAAAATGGATTATTTGCTAAAAATGGATTTTTGATTGGTGCAGATATAAATTATATTATTTCTCATGGAATTGGCATAGGCTTTAACTATGAGTATAATAACTTCGGTTTTAATCAGGATGCTTTTTTTGAGTATAGCGGTGCAAATTTTATGCAGCGGGAAAAGAATTATGCATCTTCTAAGTTTGGGTTAAATTTATTATTGAATTTACCGCTACAACTTGGTTCGGAAGATTGGGTAATTAATCTTTATGCTAAAGGGAAAGCCGGTTTGAGGACAATGAACATTCCGGAGATTGATCTGCAGTATAATGAAATCACTAATAAATATGTAGAAGTATCTTACAGACCCCGCTCCGGAACTTTTGGATATTTGGGCTATAGCGCCGGTCTGCAACTATTTTTTCTGCAGAAATACGGGGTAAATCTTTCTTATACTGAAGTGATGGGCTCTCGTCATAGTATCAATTATTCAGTAAGGAAGTTTGATGCTGCCGGCCAATTATATGAGCTTGATGATTTCATTAATGACAGATTGGATCATTACGGTTTTCAAATTGGATTTATCCTGTTGTTTACAAATTAAGTTTTCTTTATTCAAAGAAGAACTTATTCAGTCCTGATTAAAATATTAAGCTGAAAGTTTCATTCAGTAACTTTCGGAAAAGATTAAAGCTGATAATTGATAGTTTAGAAATAAAAACCAAACTTCAATATGATTTATTTCAAGCTAATGGTTTCAACGGGGCTTATCTGTTCATCAATTAATGTTTTTCGCTTTTCCTTTCTTGCAGCAGGAAACAATACATTGTTTAAAATCAAGCGGTAACCGGGTGAGGTTGGGTGTAAGCTTAAATCTGTAGGCGGGTCTCCAACAAAGTGACGATAATCTTCAGGGTCGTGACCACCGTAGAAAGTCCACATGCCGTAACCAAAAGTACCGTGTATATATTTTGCTTCATTTAAACCGGCATTTTCTCCTAAAATGGTAACATTCGGCTTAATGTGATCTTTTCGGAAAGCAGTAGTTTGCCCCATAAATCCTTTTATTACCCTTTTATGACTTTGGGTTAACATTGTTGGAACCGGGTCCCACTTGGCAGAAAATTCAAATAAAGTAAATACATCCATTTCTTGACGTACCTGAGGTCTTCTGAAGTTTGCATCAATAGTTGAATGTTGATACTCGTATGGATCCATTCGTAACTGAAAGTCTTTAAATGCAAGTGTATTCGAAAAATCAAGCTTTTCCTGAGCCTGTGGATCAGGAGGGTCACCATCAAACATATAGTCTACTATATCTACATTTTTTGCGGCAAGTGCAATGTCATAAGTATCGGTAGCGGAACACATAGCAAACATAAAACCACCACCGGAGACAAAGTCTCTTATTTTTAAAACAACACCTAATTTCATGTCAGAAACCTTACTGAAACCATTTCTCTGAGCCATACTTTCCAAATCAGCAACCTGATCTTTATACCATTGAGCATGTCTGTACGCACGATAAAATTTTCCGTATTGCCCTGTAAAATCCTCATGGTGTAAGTGTAGCCAATCATATTTCGGCAATTCATCTGAAAGAATCTCATCATTATAAATTACATCGTAAGGAATCTCAGCATAAGATAATGCTAATGTTACGGCATCGTCCCAGGGCTGTGCGGTTTTGGGTGAATAAACGGCAATTTTAGGCGGCGTTTCTAATTGAATAACATCCATATTAGCCTCAGGATGACTAATTTCCTGAACTATTCGGGTGTAAGCTGCTGAAGGCACTATTTCGTAATTAACTCCACGTAACCGACATTCTCTTTCAAATGCATCAACCCGGCGGAAAGCAAAACTTCCTCCGCGATAGTTTAACAGCCAGTCAACTTTAACATCTTTTTCTAAGACCCAGTATGCGATACCGTAAGCTTTAAGATGTTCCCGCTGACTATCATCCATCGGGATTAAAATATAGGAAGCATAAAGCCCCGAGATGCTAAATACGAAAAAGAGAGTGAAAAATATTTTTTTCATAATGCCATTTTTTGGATCCTGAAATTATGTATGAAATTACAATTTTGACTTTTACATTTTGAATACAGTACTTTTAACGTAAACTACCTTCTTAATATTTGACGAAAAAGTAGTTTAAGCTAAGCAGACACAACAGAGTTTCTTTACACAAAAGAAAGTTTACATATTCCTTCTGTATTGCCCTCCGATTTCAAAAAGCGCTTTTGTAATCTGACCAAGTGAAGCATACTTTGTAATATTCATGAGACTTGTAAAGAGATTTTTATTTTTTAGCGCATCTTCTTTAAGTTTGTTTATTACCTCATTTTGCTCTTCAGCGTATAACTTATGTAAAGTTTGCAGATTTTTAATTTGTTGTTCTTTTTCATCTTTAGTAGCTCTGATTACTTCACCGGGAAGTACTGTTGGAGAGCCTTTTGATGAAAGAAAAGTATTCACACCAATAATTGGAAATTCTCCGGTATGCTTTAAAGTTTCATAATACAGGCTTTCTTCCTGAATTTTTCCTCTTTGATACATGGTCTCCATAGCTCCTAATACTCCACCTCTTTCTGTAATTCTGTCAAATTCTAAAAGAACAGCTTTTTCAACTAAATCGGTTAATTCATCAATGATAAAAGATCCCTGAATCGGATTTTCATTTTTAGCCAGGCCTAATTCCTTGTTAATTATTAATTGAATTGCAAGAGCTCTTCTGACGGATTCCTCAGTTGGAGTAGTGATTGCTTCATCATAAGCGTTGGTATGCAGAGAGTTACAGTTGTCAAAAATAGCATAAAGCGCCTGTAAAGTAGTTCTGATATCATTAAAATCAATCTCTTGAGCATGAAGCGATCTGCCACTTGTCTGAATGTGATACTTAAGCATTTGAGAGCGGCTGTCAGCACCGTATTTTTCTTTTAAAGCTTTAGCCCATATTTTTCTGGCAACCCTGCCTATTACAGCATATTCCGGGTCAATACCATTTGAGAAAAAGAAAGAAAGATTCGGAGCAAATTTATTTATATCCATTCCTCTGGAAAGATAATACTCAACATAAGTAAATCCATTGGCAAGTGTAAAAGCCAGCTGAGTGATAGGATTTGCACCAGCCTCTGCAATGTGATATCCTGAAATAGAAACAGAATAAAAATTTCTTACATTATTTTCAATAAAGTAAGATTGCACATCACCCATTAGCTTTAGTGAAAATTCAGTTGAGAAAATACAGGTATTTTGTGCCTGATCTTCTTTTAAGATATCTGCCTGTACGGTTCCGCGAACAGCACTTAAGGTGTTAATCTTTATTTTTTCATACACATCTGCCGGAAGCACTTTGTCTCCGGTAATGCCTAAGAGCATTAGGCCAAGACCATCATTTGTGGGTGGTAAAGTACCTGTATATACCGGTTGTGAGATTCCCTTGTCAGCAAAATACTTTTTCATTTTTTGCTTTACTTCATCTTCCAGTCCATTTTGTTTTATGTAAATCTCGCATTGTTGATCTATGGCGGCATTCATAAAAAAGCCGGTTAATATTGAAGCCGGACCGTTAATGGTCATGGAAACTGAAGTTTTTGGGTCGGCCAGATTAAATCCGGAATATAATTTTTTTGCATCATCCAGACAACAGATAGATACCCCTGAGTTTCCAATTTTTCCGTAAATATCAGGTCTGTGATCCGGATCACGTCCATAAAGAGTTACTGAGTCAAATGCTGTAGAGAGCCTCTTGGCCGGCATGTCAGTACTGACATAATGAAACCTTCTGTTTGTTCTTTCAGGACTTCCTTCTCCGGCAAACATACGGGCAGGATCTTCTCCCTCACGTTTGAATGGGAATACCCCCGCAGTATATGGAAATTTTCCCGGAAAGTTTTCCTGCTTTGCCCATTTGATTCTGTCACCCCAGGATCTGTATTTAGGGGTTGCAATTTTAGGTATGTCAAGCTGAGATAAAGATTTATTATGCGTTTTAACATTAATATCTTTTCCTCTTACCTGATATACATAGGTGTCATTTTTATATCGTTCGTTTTCTTCATCCCAATTTTCCAAAATTTTTCTAACATCCGGGAGCAACTGTTCTTTTAAAGAACTTATCAAATTTTCTATTTCTTTAGTTTGAATTGAATCTTTAGTTCCGTGTTTTTCCAGTAAAGATTGTGTTTCTTCCAGGTGCTGCATTTTTTCAGCAATTTCAGCTTGTTCCCGGGCTTTTGAGTCATAACGATTAATCGTTTCAGCTATCTCAGATAAATAGCGAACTCTGGAAGGTGGAATTATATGAATTTTTTCAGATAACTCTCCTGTAAAAACCATACCTGTATTAAAGGCTTTACCTGTTTTTTGGGTAATACTTTTCATTAGGTTTAGATACAGGTTGTTCATGCCCGGGTCGTTGAATTGAGAAGCAATGGTGCCAAAAACAGGCAGATCGTCCTCATTGGCTTCCCAAAGTCCGTGATTTCTTTTAAATTGCTTTTTAACATCACGCAGAGCATCCATAGCTCCTCTTTTGTCAAATTTGTTTAATGCTACAACATCTGCAAAGTCAAGCATATCAATTTTTTCAAGTTGTGTAGCAGCACCATATTCCGGAGTCATTACATAAAGCGATAAGTCAGAATGGTCTATAATTTCGGTATCAGATTGCCCGATTCCGGAAGTTTCCAGAATAATAAGGTCAAAACCGGCAGATTTTACAATTTGTAAGGCATCTTTTATGTGCTTTGACAATGCCAGATTGCTTTGTCTTGTAGCCAAAGAACGCATGTAAACTCTTGGGTTGTCAATTGCATTCATGCGTATTCTATCGCCTAAAAGTGCTCCCCCGGTTTTTCTTTTGGAAGGGTCAACGGAAATGATAGCTACCGTTTTATCTTCAAAATCTAAAAGAAATCTTCTAACCAATTCATCAACCAAAGAAGATTTCCCTGCTCCACCGGTTCCGGTTATTCCCAGAATTGGGGTGTCAAATTTGCTATTAGCGATTTCAATTTTTTCTTTTAAGCCGGAATAGCTTTCAGGGTTATTTTCTGCAATGGAAATAAGCTTGGCAATCAATAGTTTGTTATCTGTATTCAAAGCTGAAATGTCACTGATTTTATCTTTTCCGGTTGGAAAGTCCGATTGTTTAAGAAGGTCATTTATCATTCCCTGTAAGCCGAGGGTTCTTCCATCATCAGGTGAATAAATACGAGTAATTCCATAATCCTGCAGTTCTTTGACTTCTTCCGGTAGAATTGTTCCGCCACCACCACCGAATAGTTTTACATGTCCTGCGTTTTTTTCTTTCAGCAAATCATGCATGTATTTAAAAAACTCGGTATGTCCTCCCTGATAACTGGTTATCGCGATTGCCTGTGCATCTTCTTGTATAGCGCAATTTACAATCTCAGCGGCAGAGCGGTCATGCCCGAGGTGAATTACTTCAGCCCCTGATGATTGTATAATTCTACGCATAATATTTATGGCGGCATCATGCCCGTCAAACAAAGAGGCAGCTGTTACTATTCTTAATTTATTTACAGGTTTATACACTCCCTCCGTTTTGGGAGTATCTGCTTTTTTATTGATTGTTTGTGTACTCATGAATTTAAATCTTATAATGAATTCAAAACAATGAAACTTCTTGTTTATACACGTTTTGAAAATTAGTCAAAGTTACGAAAAAAAAAGTCCCGATATTTTTCAAAATCGGGACTTTCTTTTCAATTATAACACCAAAGGATTTACTTTAGGAATGCATTCAGCATCCATATATCCTTTTCTTTTCCACTGATATAGGGAGCAATTAAATCTTGTGTACCTTCATCTCCTGCTTTATCAGCTTCTTCAATCACCTCTCTTTCAATTTCCAGTAAAGTATTCATATTGTCTACAACAATTTTAACCATTTCCTTGTCAACTATTATTTTGCCGGCTTCTTTAATTTTAGAAATTTTCAGATAGTCCGATACATTGCTGGTAGGACGAAATCCGAGTGTTAAAATTCTCTCGGCAATTTCATCAATATGGGTTAAAGTTTCAGTATAATAATCTTCAAATTTTTCATGTAATTCAAAGAAGTTTTCACCCGTAATGTTCCAGTGGAAATTTCTTAGATTTTGGTAGTAAATGTGATAATTAGCTAATAAAACATTCATTTTATCAGCTACTTTTTCCGCTTTCTTTTTTTCTAATCCAATTTTACTCATAGATTTTCATTTTGATTAAGTAATACAACTTATTTAACAGATTAAGCTTAAATTAGTTCAGTTAAATAAAAGTTATATTTTAATAATATTACATCATAATAAACTAAATTTGCGTTTGAGTGAACAAGCTTTTAAATTACAGTATAAACAGAGCAGCTATGTATAAATATTGGAAAATTTTCTTTGTAAACATTTTACTGGTTGGGATAGGACTATCCATGGTATCTTGTGAGAAGTATCGAATGAATCGGGATAAATCAATTGCATCTGACAATGTATTGGCAGAAACGAGCATGCTTGATTTATTTTATGTTGCCGATCGCTTTATTAGAATGGAGCTGGACACGGTAGTGCCTCCTTCAAGCGGTGTTTGCCCGGTTCGTACAGTAGAGATGACTTCCGGTGGCTATCCGATTATCATTACGGTTGATTATGCCGGCGGTTGTGAAGACCAGTTTGGCGTGAACAGAAGCGGTCAATTGAGAATTGTACTTACCGGTCCTTATAAAGAAGCTCCGACGAGTGTGACTGTAAGTACTATTGATTATAGTGTTAATAACTTTGATGTTGATGGTGAGATAGTTATCGGGCAAAGGGTAATCTCAGCAGGCCAAAATCAACGTTTTCAGGTAAATATTCCGGAATTGAATATAAATCTGAATAATGGAAGTGTAATAAACTGGAATGGAAATTATACTTTTGAATGGGTTAGAGGCGACGAAACACCCGGTTTTATATTTGATGATGAATACAAAATTACCGGAAGTTCTTCAGGCACTAACAGAGATGATTATGAATACACAGCCAAAATAGAAGAGCCTTTATATTACACTATGGGCTGCCGCTGGGTTCATACCGGCAAAACTGAAATCAGACCAACTGACTTCAAGAAAAGAACCATAGATTTTGGAGAGGGAAATTGTGATAATAAGGCAGAGTTAAAAATCGGGAATCGAAACTATACTTTATCATTAAGGTAGTTTTAAAAACCACTTATTTATCAAACTTCTTTGTTTCAAAGATGAAGCTTTCCCGGTAATCAGTACTGAAAATATTTACACGAAAGCGATTAAATTTTCTTCGGTTAATGGTAGTTAGATAAATCTGCTTAGCAATAGGTTCCAATTTATCTTTATCATCATAGTATTGGATTTGGTTTGGATTTTCTGAAAAGTCTATGTCAAGAATAATAAACTCAAGATCTTCCTGACCTATACGACCTTCAAAGCCGCTTTTGATTTCAATTTCTGCTTGCGTTTCTTCTTTAAGTAACTGTAAATAGTTTTCACCTTCTTCATTTAAAACAACAGAAGTGCAAGAAGTGCTCAAAAAAACAATCACAAGAATTAAGTGAATATTTTTCATGTGTAATTTTATTAGTGGGTATCAGTAGATCGAAGTTCATTTAAATCATCCGTTCCAACGACCAGATATACCCTTTTGATTAATACAATGGCAAATGCCTGAATTCCAAAACCAATAACGATAGCCGTTAAAATCAGTGCCTGAGGCAAAGGGTCTGCATAGCCTTCGGGAGGCACATTTTCTCCTATTTCAATAAGCGGCGGAATGCCTCTGGACAATCTGCTGATTGAAAATATAAATAAGTTAGAAGCATGACCCAGCAGTATCAAGCCGATAATCAACCGCACTAAACTGCGTCTGAGCAACATATACACCGAGGCTGCATACAAACTTCCAACTACTATGGCTAAAACTAACTCCATATTTTATTCATCTGCGATTGAAAATATTATTTTTAAAATGATGCCAATTACTACAAAATAAACACCTATATCGAATATTAAAACTGTTGAAGGCATGCCTATGATAGGAAGATAAAAGTCAGCAAAAATTGCTTTAAAAAAGACTCCTTCCGTAAACAGGCTGACACTTCCCCCGGCAAGAGCCAAAACAAGTCCGAGAATTATAAGATTTAAACTATCTAAGGGGACTATTTTTTTTGTTTTTTCAACACCTAAGGAAAAGTTTAATAGAATAAATGCTGAAGCCGCAACAAGACCACCGATAAAACCACCTCCCGGTTCATTATGTCCTCTGAACAGTAATAAAAAGGATGAAATTATCAGTATGGGAAAAAGAATTTTTCCGGAGTCTTTGAGAATAATGGTATTTAAACCTTCCCCCTGAGCATTTTTATTTTTTAATGTTATGCGATCTAAAATTCTTTGATTTTCTTTACTGAGTCTGAGTTTAATTAAAGCAAATACACCTATAGCAGCTATTGTTAACACTACAATTTCGCCAAAAGTGTCTATAGCTCTGAAATCTACTAAAATAACATTGACAACATTTCTACCCTTCCCTAACAGATAGCTGTTTTCTGCAAAAAACTCTTTTAATTGAAAATTGCCCGGATATTCAGTAACAATAATAATTATTGCAGCCATTGTTAATCCGAAAACAACTGATAGAGAAGCATCAAAAAGACGCCTCCTTCTATTAGAAAGGGGTATGAAGGGAGGCAATTTATAAACGATGTAAACAAAAACTACTACGGTAAGGGTTTCTACCAAAAACTGAGTCATCGGAAGATCTGTCCCACCATATATTGCATAAAAAACAGCTATTCCATACCCGACTATTCCCAGGGATAAAAGGGCAGCCAAGCGAATATTGGTAGTTACTGTAAACCATATAGAAACTACGATTAGAATTCCCAGCAGAATATCATAAATGGTAATATCCAGGAATGCTATGTTATAATAAAACAATCCGTTTTTGAAGATTATCCATAAACACAGAATTGTAACAGTTAATATAATTGTAGAAATGTAATTTCTCAGATAACCATTTTGCAGGTATCGGGTAAGTTTATCCGACAAATCTAATGTGCCATTTAGTCCTCCAAAATAAAGCTTTTCAGGCCCGATTAAGCTTAGTTTTTTTAACGGGCTTGTGATTTTTAGCAGTGCCGGGGTTAAAAAATGCAATGCTAAACCTGCGATAACAGTAATTATACTTAAGATAAGCACAATGTTGAAACCGTGCCAGAAACTTATTTTTATTTCAATAGGTTCGATAGAAATTGCTGAAGCAGCCGCTGAAAGTAAAAAGTCTCCTTGCATAATTGGTAAAAAGCCAATTAACAAACCGGTAAGACCTAATAAGGCCGGACCCAGATACATAGGCCAGGCAACTTCACGGGCTTCAAAGGGTGTTTGTTTCAGTGGAGTAAAGAATATCTTGTAGCTCAATAAAAAAGCAAGAGAAACGAAAATCATTCCTGAAGCAATAACAGCAGCAGTTACTCCATACATAAATACACTTGAGTCAAGGGCTGCTTCATAAAGCATTTCTTTACTTATAAAACCGAATAATGGAGGAAGTCCGGCCATAGAAAAAGCAGCAAAGATGGCTGCCAATCCGGTTAGCGGCATTTTTTTAAACAAGCCTCCCAGGCGATTCGTTTCTCTGGTACCGGTTTTATGGTCAATATTGCCTGCAATCATGAAGAAAGCACCTTTGTACATAGCGTGTGCCAGCAAAAATATCATGGCTGCTTTAAAGGCAATAGTTGTTCCTATTCCTAAAAGTAAAACTAAAATTCCGAGGGCACTTATAGTGGTATATGCTAAAATCTTTTTCAAGTCAGTATGCTGAATAGCCATTACAGCACCGATAATCATGGTTATTCCACCGAAAAAGGTTAGTATATACGTCCATTCGATTGTTCCACCAAAAGTTGGAGTCATTCTTGCGAGTAGGTATATACCGGCTTTTACCATCGTAGCTGAATGAAGATAAGCACTAACCGGTGTAGGGGCTGCCATAGCGTTGGGTAGCCAAAAGTGAAATGGCATTTGTGCTGATTTGGTAAAGCAACCCACCAAAATCAAAAGCATAGCCGGTAGATATAAGCTGTGATTATGAATCAGTTCATTATTTTCCGGCCAAAGCGTCATATCATAGGTTCCGGCAATAAAACCGGTAAGCACTAAGCCGGCCAATAATGCCAGACCACCTCCTGCAGTTACTAAAAGAGCTTGTAGCGCTGACTTTCTGGACTCTTCATCTTCGTGTTTAAAACCAATAAGTAAAAAAGAGCTCAGGCTTGTCATTTCCCAAAAGACAAAAATGCCCATCAAATTATTAGAAAAGACCAGCCCTAACATTGCGCCCATGAATAGCATCAGATACATGAAAAAACGACCTATGAGAGCATATTTTTTTAAATAGGAACCCCCGTATAATACGATTAATGTTCCAATTCCGCTTATTAGTAGTCCAAACAAGAGGCTTAGTCCATCCATGCTAAAGCTGAAATGTATTCCCAGACCATCTAACCACTGATATTTTTCCTGTATATTTCCGCCATCTGCGACAGCAGTACTATTAATCAGCAGATAGGTAAAAAACCCAAGGGGTACTAAAGCCAGTACATAAGAGGCTTTGTATTTGAGCCACTTAAATAAGATAGGGCTTAAAAAGGCCGAAATGAAAATTATTAAAATCCCTGCACCCATTAGCTTGTTTAGATAAATTTAGTGCAAATTTAAAATATTAGCGTTTATAAGACTACTTTTTTCATGAAACCATTTAGACAGTTTTGTGTTCTTGAAAAATTTAGGTTTAAAAGAGGGGAAAATATTGTATTTTTTATCATAAAAACATCTTTCTTGGCCATTTTTTTAGAAAAGAACACCCTTTCTTCTTTCTGTCATACTGACGTCAGGAAGCATCTCCGTATTAATGGGGAGATCTCTCCCAACATTTTCCATTTGCAATTTTCCATCATAATCTTTCCATTTTTATTTGGTCTTGATTTTCTTAAATACTAAAATCAATCCGGCATGGATTAAAGCAATATTAAGTTTTAAAAATAATAGTTATTGTTAATTTATTTTATGAAAATATTAATATATTTACATGTATATTTTAAAGTAAAATTTAAATGACATCAACTTTTGATTAAGATACTAACCCCATTTCTATGAAAAAAATTAAGTTAATTATTTGTTTTTTGATGTTGAGTAATTGTGTATTTGCTCAAAATTGGGAACCGGAAGTTATACCATTAAAAGCACAACAAATACGAGCAATGTTGACAGATACTATTAATGATAAGTTGTATGTAGCAGGTATGATCACTTATTTTGAGCAGGGGGGCAGTATAAACGATGGAGTAATTGGTGTATATGATGGAAATTCTTGGTCTTATATAGATACTATAAATGATGTGATAACCAGCATGGTAATGTTTAATGACGAATTATATATAGCAGGCTTTTTTTCTTTAATTAATAATGAGAGTTTTTATACAATAGCCAAATGGGATGGTAGTCAGTGGCACGAAATTGATGTAGATAGTCGGATAATTCGTCTTCGGGTAATTGGTGACTATTTGTATGCGATGGGGAATTTTTCAGAAATAGGAGGTATAGAAGCAAATAAGGTTGCAAGGTTTGATGGAAACCAGTGGCAGAGCCTTGATTTTCCTGAATTAAATCCAGGCCCTTATTTGATAGACATTGCGCGATACAATGATGAGTATTATGCTGGAGGTAATTATACTTTTGCTCCATTCGAAGATAAAGTTGGAAACTTGACGGTTTACCGGGATGGTGGATGGCAAAAAGTAGGTGAGCATGATCGTTTATGGGGTGGGTTTACAAATGTGGCAATTATGGAAGTGTATAAAGATAATTTATATGTAGGTGGGCCTATAAACAAAGGTGAAGGTAATGTAGCGCAAGGTATTCAGATGTGGGATGGTGAACGCTGGTTTAGCATAGGCGATTTACAACTACAACCCGGGCTACTCAGCAATACTCGTGTTACGGATATGTTTGTGCATGATGACAGGCTGTTTGTATTGGGTAACTTTCATTTTGTTGATAGTCTGCCGGCAAAGAATATTGCTACTTGGGATGGAGAGCGATGGTGCAGTTTTCCGGGTACGATATGGTTTAGTTCACTGCTTGGTCCTGTCATGAGCATGTATAGAGATACATTGTATGTGGCATCTAGTGATACCTTTAATGGCGTATACACCAATAAGTTAGTTCGTTGGGTGGGTGGTGATTATGTAGGAGATTGTACAGATATAATAACTCCTACTCCAATGGAGACAAGTAGTAATGAAGAGATAAGTCAAAAACAAACCGGAATTCAGATTTTCCCCAATCCCACTCAATCACACATAAGTATTTCTTTACCGGAAAGTTTGCCCGAAGTAGGGATAAGTATTTATGATGCCACAGGAAGAGAAGTTTATCGACGTGAAAATTTCACTTATGATAGTAAAATTCAGCTTGATGTTTCGGGTTTTATACCGGGTGTATATTTTGTAAATTTGAATAGTAGTGAAAAACGCTATTATACAAGCTTTGTAGTCAAGGAATGATTTTTTAAATAACACTATATGTATAAAATATTACTTGCTTTATTATTCCCACTCACAATATCAGCTCAATCCAATTGGGAAGGAATAGGAAACTCATTCTTTGGTGGAGTAGGTGGTTTTGCTCAAGTTTATGAAGATACTGTTGAAAATGTTTTATATGTACCTTTTCACGGATTTTTTCCTCAGGAAGGATACTATATTGGAGTTTGGGATGGTGATGATTGGGATTATATTGGCCCAATGAACGGAGAACCTTATGCTGTAATACGATACAATGACGATATATTAGTAGGAGGGAATTTTTCAGTAATAGAAAATGATACTGTCAGTTATTTGGCAAAATGGAATGGACAAAATTGGGAAAGTTTTGGATTTGATACTGACGGTCCAGTTTGGAAATTTAAAATATATGAAGACAATCTATTTGTTGTTGGAGGTTTTTATACTTTAGGAGGTCAAACTTGTAACCAAATAGCAATGTGGGATGGTTCAAATTGGTCAAATGAGTATTCGTTTATTGATTCTCAAGGCGTAGTATTTGAAGTTGGTATGTTCAAAAATGAACTATATGCAGGGGGCACTATATCGGTACCTGAAAAAGGCATTAGGGGAGTAGCTGTTTATAGAAATGGAGAATGGATTAGTCCGGGGAATGGTTTTGCGGGCTCATTGGTTTATGTAGATAACTTAATCGAGTATAAAGGGAGACTGTATGCTACCGGACAATTTTCGGAGGCAAATGGAAATGTTGGAAATTCATTTCAAGTTTGGGACGGTTCAATATGGCAAAAAGTTGGTAGTGGCATAACAGGTGTGGTTAATGCAAGAGTGTTTTCTGTTCAAAAGCTAAATGATAAATTATACATTGGTGGTAATTTCATATTTGCAGGGAATATACCGGCCTTTGGGCTTGTAAGTTGGGATGGAGAAAAATTTTGTAAAGTAAAAGGCGACTTTGTTAATCCTGTTGTTTTGCGGGTTGGAACTTATTCAGAAAATTTGGTCATTTTTACTAATAGTCCTATTATTGACAATGATACTGTGGATCATATAGCAATATGGAAGGGCGGAGATTATATAGATACTTGTGGTCAGAAAATTCATTTAATTCCTGTATTTACAGAGACAATTGATAATTTTAATAGTGTAAATATTTTCCCCAATCCCACTCAATCCCACATAAGCATTTCTTTACCGGAAAATTTGCCTGAGATTGGGATAAGTATTTATGATGCCACAGGAAGAGAAGTTTATCGACGTGAAAGTTTTACTAATGATAGTAAAATTCAGCTTGATGTTTCGGGTTTTATTCCGGGCTTGTATTTTGTAAAACTGAAAAGCAAGGAAAAAAGATATCAGGGCAGGTTTGTAGTTTTAGAGTAGGGCAATGGACTATCAATAATTTCACTCACGAGATGCGAAAGCGTTCTCTAAATTAACAGGGAGTATTTTCGCTACTGCTCAAAGTGACAACTGGGTTTTAGAGCTCCCAATACTTTTGCCATTTTCAATTTTCCATCATAAACTTTAATTTTCAATCTATTAGCTCTTTATAAGTTGTGTAAAACACATTTTTTAAATTATAGTCTAATGCTGTAAAACTACTAACCTTTCTCTTGTAAGTACCTGACCATTCTGCAAGACAGTTACAAGAAAGACACCACTTGTTAAACCGTCCAATGTTATTATGCTTTTCTCTTGGCTAACCTTTTGAGAAAATACTTTCCTGCTTTGTACGTCATAGATTTCCACAGTAACATTCTGCAATTCTTCGGGGATGTTGATTGTTATATAATCCGAAGCCGGGTTAGGGTAGAATTTTAATTTAAATTGAGGCATCAAAATATCCTCAGAAGAAGAAATTGCACAACTATCAATTCCGGGTGCTTCATAGAAAAAGTCCGGGCTTTCATAGCACCTTATTCCTCCGACGCAACCAACTATAAATGTATAATACTGTACACCAAAGAATATTTGTAAACTGCCAATATTTTCTACTACAGGAATACGAAATGGATTCATATTGTTTGATTCAACTACATAACTAAATGGGTAAATTTGACCGTCTATAAAAACCGGTTTTGTAAATTGCTCTATAAGTCTATCGCCATTAACTACACGAAAACTAAGGCTATCTACAACTATTTCAAATCTTAAATTATCAGTAATACCACCTTCATCATAATAAACAGGAAAATCTTCTCTTATTAGCAGCGTATCTCCAACCTGAAGGTTAAAATCATACAGTACATAAAATGAATCTAAATCATCGGCATAGTGATATATACGATTATCTTCTTTATATAGAAAATGATACCCTTCCCAATTATTATCTCCGTGAAAATTTTGAATTTCTAGAATTCGTGACTCTTGACCGTTGATAACGGTATCTCCAATCGAAGTCATTGTAGAGTAGGTATAACAATCTGCAGGAGTAGGCTCTACCCAAAACGGACCATAATGCCA
The DNA here is from genome assembly GCA_007695095.1 of Chitinophagaceae bacterium. NCBI lineage: Bacteria > Pseudomonadati > Bacteroidota > Chitinophagia > Chitinophagales > Chitinophagaceae > Chitinophagaceae bacterium. The sequence goes on from REEL01000145.1 coordinate 20,499, forward strand.
TGTAGTTCCATGAGGAGCCCAATCCTGATCCATAGCATTTAAGCTGAAAATAGTAAGCATACAAATTAATAGAAACTGCAATTTTACCATAATTTAAATTTTAATGAATTAATATTTTTTCTGTTTGATATTGGTAATTTTCACCCTCAACTTGCAATAGGTAATTTCCTGCTTGCAGATTACTTAT
>REEL01000146.1 GCA_007695095.1 Chitinophagaceae bacterium
TAAATATTTCGGATTGAAACAAAAAAAAAGCCACTTTAAAAAGTGGCTTTCTCATAAATATATTTTTAGGAAGCGATTTTAGCTTCTATCACCTGCAAAATTAAAGAGCAATGAGAATCTCAATGTATTATCAAGTGGGTGCGGCTGTGGAGTTGTTGGAATTAAATATGAAAAGTTCAACTCCAAAACATTATATCGTACACCTAAACCTGCCGATAAAAATTTTCTATTTCCTTTTAACTCATGCTCGTTAAAGTAACCAACTCTAACTGCAAACTGCTGATCATACCAATATTCCAAACCAACAGCAAACATAATTTCTCTCATTTCCTCGGTAAAACCACCCGGTGCATCGCTAAACGATCCGAATATTCCTGCCGGAACTGAAAGCTCTCTGTGTGAACCGTCCGGTTGTGGAGTTGGTGCTAATAATTTATTAAAATCAGTGATTAAAGTAAGCTGATTATAATCATCTAAATTCAACTCCCATGCTACACCTATTCCTAAGTTTGCCGGTAAAAAATCTTTTTCTGCCGACTGTGTATATGATATTTTACTTCCTAAGTTTGAAATATTTGCACCAATGTTTAAGGTGGTATTCATATCTCCAACCTCTACTTCATCATTAGTATAAAAAAATGAAATATCACCGGAAGCAGCTGTTGCAGCAGTAATAACTTCACCCATAGATTCATATCCACTGGCAAGATTTGAGTAAATAAATCTAAGTGTAATACCGGTAGAAAAACGATCGGAAAGTCTTCTTGAATAAGTACCGTCTAATGCAAATTCATTAGGTCTGAATTCATTTAGATTAGCTCCCTGAGCATCTGTAAACTGAATATTTCCCAAAGAAAAATACCTTAATGATAAACCTAAGGCCTGCATATCATCCAGCTTATAATAGCCGGCAATATTTGCTAAGTAAACATCATTTACCAATGACCTTAGCCATGGTGTATAATTAATACCAATTCCAAAGTCAGCATCGTCTATAAAAACAATTTTTGACGGATTATGAAACAGTGCGTTAACATCCGGTGAAATTGCTACCCCGGCATCCCCTATTCCTCCTGAACGTGAATCAGGAATAACTCTTAAAAAAGGAACAGCCGTAGTTACTACATTTAAAATTCCCAACTCATCTTGAGGTGCTGTCTGTTGCGCTTTTGCAGTATTAAAAAGTAGAGGAAAAATTCCCAGGGCGAAAACCCATTTTTTTATGTGCATCTGATTTTTTTTAAATTTATTAACAAAATTATCTTAAAATTACCAATTTCTCAAACTTGTGGGCATTCAACCCGGAAGAAGAACGCACGTTTACTTTATAAACGTATACTCCCCTGCCTATTTTATCTCCAAAATCATCCAAACCATCCCAATGTATATTATCTACCCGATATCCTTCACTTACAACTTCCTGATGAATGGACTTTATAAGCTTTCCGGTTACCGTAAATATTTGAACCTGTACATCTAATATTTGTCCCGGTTGATTATGCTCAAACATAAAATTTGTAGAGGTTGTAAATGGATTGGGATAATTATAAACATGATTTAAGGCCATCTCAGCTGATGAAGACACGACAAACTCGGTATACCCTTCACCGGAGTTATTATGAACATCCCAGGCTTTAACCCGAACACTATGACGACCTTCCGGAAGTTTACTTAGCGGATAATTGATGGTTCCCCTTCTGAAGTTATCTAAATCTGCTTCGTAAAAATCATTTAATACCAGCACATTTCGGGTATCATCGTTTAACACAGCCGTAAGATCATGACCAATTCCGCTACCTACTGTATTTATACCACTTTCATCTCTAAGTTTTACATATAAAAGAGGGTTAGGGTCAGTTATCCCTCCGAAAACAAAAGTCTCATCATTCATAAACACTTCTACTTCCGGACCAGTATTATCTTCTACAAACACTTCAGCTGTACCTCCGACAATGATAGAAGTATCAAAACCGGCGGCATCTACCCAGTCTGTATTAGCATAATAACTAATTTTCCCCTGTCCGTATTTGAACATTATATCTTTAGGGACGATAAATGTAAATGAAAATTTACCGTCTTTAACTGTAGCTTTTCCTCTGTAAATCGTATTTTTCAAGAGTTCAAATTGTTTCTTAAAGCTACCTCCTGATTGACCTAAAGTTTCTACAACTGATACTTTATCAAAAACTAAAGGATATACAAAGCCGTTAAAATTTTCCAATAAAGTTCCGTTTTCGTTTCTAACCTCGCCTGTAATGGTATACTGACCCAAAGCACTTAATGTATCGGTTTGCTTTTCAACTAAATCTTCAGTAATCGATGTTGTTACTACATCATACTCCGGATAAGCTAATCTCATAGCCGGATCACCAAGCAGAACAAATTTACGGGTATTCCCTATAGCAGCATTTCCTAAATTTTTAGACAACAGTAAGGCTTCACCTACGGAAGGCATTTCTCCATTTATCGGCTCAAATATTCTTTTTAAAAAAGCCCTGTTCAAATCTTCATTTGCACTGGCAAAAACTAATCGTACTGTTGTTACTAAACCTATTCCTCCTCCGGCTGAATTTAAAAGAACATGTTCCCCTGCCGAAATATTAGTTGGATCATCGAAACGGCTAAACTCACAGGTTGCTGTTACAAACAATGGCATTTTATCATAGTTTGTCCAAGACAGTATATCACTGATAGTTAAAACTCGCTCATGCGCCCAGCCGTTTACACCTCCATGTCCAAGATAATTAACAATTAATGAACCCTTAAACATCTGATTATTGAGAGCTTGTTGTGCATCCGGAAACCTGGCACCTCCCGGGGTTGATTGTCTTGGGTAAGCATCGAAATATATCTTATTTATATTGTACAAAGGATAAGTAGTGTCTACAAAACTTACTAATCTTTCCGTTTGATTTAAATGTAAATTTGAATCTCCGTCATCGGCTAAAAAAACAAGGTCATTGCGCCAATTTCCAAAAGTTGCAGTACTTTCATAATGAATAATTTTATCCACCATATCCTGAGCATGCTGAAGAGTTCTGGCAGGTAAGCGCCCAACGGCTACATCAAGTAAATGAGAGCTGCTTAAAACATCATCCCCTTCGTTATCATCTAAAAATGCAAAAAAATCATCTGTAACAAATGTTGAAACCGGCCCTAATGAATTATGACTTTGATAAGTTGGTATCAGGTTAATGTTATTTTGAACCCGACTTCTGTTATCATAAGATCCGTTCCCAAATAATAATAAATATTTGGGCTGCTGATTGGCATTCGCTGCATTTCTATCATATAACATTTTTGTAAAATCTCTAATGGCAGAAATGTCAGGCGAACCTGCTGAAAATTCATTATATATTTGTTTTACATTCACAGTTATTACGTTAAGATTCTTAGTATTACGGTGATGCGATGCTAATGTTTCAACAGGGCCTTTAATATCCGGATGATAAACAATTATCATGTCTGCCTGCTGAATAGCATGTAAATTTTGATTTTCCACAACTTCTATAAACTCCGGCACAGGTAGGTTTCCCTGAGGATTAAAAACTATAAATCTTTTAAGCTTTTCAGTAAATGTACTGAATCTGTATTCACTTCCACTTAAATTACCGCTCATATTCACCGGCACAATCGGGTCTGTAATATCCCATACTTTCAAACCGGAATTGAAATTTGCAATTCTAAATTCTGTAATAACTCCTTTATCAATATTATTAAGATCTGTGAAAATAAACTGCTCACCATTATACCTTAATGAGCGCCTGAAGTTAACTTTTAAATAATCTATCCACCCTTCTGAAGACGAAGCTGAATTAACAAAATCAACAGTAAAATTTAAATTATTACCTGTTATATTACTCAAGGTATCAGCACGGGTTGTTCGCCTGGCATATTCTGAAGTATAACCGGATGATACGCTTGCAATATTATGACTTGTAAACTGCTGACCGTTTAAACGCAAATTAAATGTAGAAGCAGAAGATAATGAACGAGCCACAAACGCACTCTCTACATAAACCGGACTACTGCTTTGAATACCGGAAGACTCAAAAGTATAATTCCGTGAGGATACTGCAAAGCCAAAATTATCTCCATACCATTGCCTGCCGGATTTAATTAAATTAACCAATTCGTCTTCTACATATTTGTATTCAGAAAAATGAGTAGAAATATTATTGGGATTAGGAACAGATGAGGCTGTCGTCACTTGCTGTGAATTTGTTGACGAAATATTTATAAAATAAAAAGTCTTGTCTGTATACAGATTTTTTTGATGATCGAATCTTTCTGTTTCTTCATTATAAAAAACTGCATGAGGAGAACTACCATAAAACAAAACATAATCATTATTGCTAAAAGAGCCGCTTCCCGCTCCTGAAACTTCTACAGCAAGTTCTCTTAAATCTGTTGTTCGTTCTATTCCATTATACTCAGGCAACATCCCGCCTTCAATACCAAAAACTCTAACATTTGAAGGGTCTATATTGTCAGGATTTAACCCCAATTCAGTTATTAAATTTCTGTTTATCTTATGAATGGCTGATTTCTCAACTGCTATTTTATACCAATCGCCACTTGATAATACGGATGACTGAGGATAAGTATTGGCACCGGAAGAACTCATTCTAAAAGAGTTATCTACCTGAAAATCTACATCAAATGAAATTAGCTTTTCAATCTGACCGGTATTGGAATTTCTTCTGAAAGGAAAAATTTCAAAAATAGCATGTCGAACACCTCTGGCCGACCCGTTAAAAGCTTCAATTTTAAATTCACCGGAAAGTATTCCTTCGGTCTCATGGTCTGCTAAACTAATGGTTTGATATACTTCATTTCTGATTTCAGCATAAATTTGCCCGTTTGTATTAATGGGCTCAACTATTCTGTAAGCAGGTAAGTAGTTATATTTTTCATCGAAAAAAGCATCTTTAAAATAGGGAACTTCCTTATGAACTATACCATTTACCGATAGTTCTGTGTTTGATTCACCCCATTCAAGGAATACTTCTAAAGATGAAGCAGCTTTTGTAATATTACTGCATAAAACTATGCATAATAAGCTGAATGTATATTGTGTAAATATTTTAAACTTGCGCACTAATAATATTTTTTTATGATTTTAAAAACGAGCTTTTATAAATCATATTGCTAAACGTAAAATATTTTTGAAAAAAAATACCTTTAATTAAATTAAAACCGTTGTAAACTCATCAATTATATGAAAAATCAAGAATAAACAGTAATTTTGATATCGGTTTTACAACAAAGTAGTTTATGAAAAGATTAACAAAGATATATTTAACGGCATTTTGCACCATATTATTTGTATATTTTTACAGTTCTATTAATAATGTAGCTAATGCCCAAAGACCTGAATTTAGTCAATACCATTCTGCTCCTTTGCATTTAAATCCGGCTTTGGCAGGAATAGCTTACGGACCCAGATTTAATATTAATTACAGAAACCAATGGCCGCAATTAAACCGGGGATTTGAAACTTTTGCAGTTTCTTATGATCAGCATATAGAACCTCTCAGTGGTGGTATAGGCGTCTCAATCACTGCAGACAGAGTTGCCGGAGGGCTTTTAAATACTTATACCGGCCATGCAATGTATTCTTATCAAATGAGAATTGCTGACAATTTCGGATTAAAATTAGGCATCAGCGGTGGGGTAGTAAATAGAAATATAAATTGGTCTCAGCTTACCTTTGGAGATATGATCAATCCTTTATACGGATTTGTAGATGAATTTAATTCCCCAAACCCGACAACTGAAATTTCACCGGACAATAACAATATCTTATATGCTGACTTTGGAGCAGGTGGTGTATTCTTTTCAGAAAACTGGTATGTAGGAGCAGCTTTAAATCATATTACAAGACCCAAAGAACACTTTACCGAAGAAGAACACAGGTTAGCGATACGAACTGCTATACATGGAGGATACAATTTTGACATAAGTAGCAGGCCTGCACAGCAACTTTTTCTTTCTCCTAACGTATTACTAGTGCAACAATTAGAATTTACACAACTAAATGCCGGTATTTATATGGGTTCTGAGTATTTTTACGGAGGTGTATTTTACAGACATACTTTATCTAATTCAGATGCGATAATCGGTTTAGTAGGCTTTAATGCCGGACCGGCCAGAATTGGATATAGTTTTGACTTTACAGTTTCCGGACTGGAAATAAATTCAGGTGGAGCACATGAAATATCAGTTAGTATAAATTTAGGTGACGATCAGAGTTCTCTAAGTCCTGCGGGCTACAGAAACCAGATTAAATGTCCCGGAATTTTACGTTTTTAGTAAAAACAAAAAATATTTTTTCGTTCATGCTTTTCATTTTTTAAAATATTTATTTTAGCTTAGCGTTTCGTTTAGGTGTATTTAAAATCAAAAACCGTACAAATGATGACAAGAATCCTTGTAATTGGAGTCCTTTTTTCGACAGCTTTATTTTTCTCATCCTGCCAGAAGCAGAAATCTGATATAACCGGATGGAATTATAATGATCCGGCTAATGGCGGATTTGAAGTAGTTGATTACCCCGGTCAGGAAACAGGACCGAACCTGGTATTAATTCAGGGTGGTACTTTCGTAATGGGTAATACCGAACAGGATGTGATGTTTGAACATCACAATATCCCAAGAAGAGTAACCGTAAGTTCTTTTTATATGGATGAAACGGAAGTTGCAAATGTTCACTACAGAGAGTATTTATACTGGCTGCAAAGAGTATTTGGGGACGACTACCCGGAAGTTTATAGAAATGCACTTCCTGATACATTAGTTTGGAGAGATGAATTGGCTTATAATGAGCCTTATGTAGATTATTACTTCAGACACCCGGCTTATAATTTTTATCCGGTAGTAGGTGTAAACTGGTTACAAGCTGTAGAGTTCAGTAAATGGAGAACAGACAGAGTAAACGAGCAAATATTAGTTGACAGAGGTATTCTTGAACAAAACCCGAATCAGCTTAATGAAGATAATTTTAATACAGAAGCCTACCTTTTAGGACAATATGAAGGTATGGTTAGAAGAAATCTTGAAGATTTAAATCCTGCCGGTGAAGGTGAACGAAGTGTAAGAATGGAAGATGGTATTTTACTTCCTGCTTACAGATTGCCTACAGAAGCTGAGTGGGAATATGCTGCATTAGCATTAGTAGGAAACCAGCCTTACAGAGACGAGGAAAGAATTACCGACAGAAGAATTTATCCTTGGGATGGCTCAAGCCTTAGATATGCAAGAGGTGGTTCTTGGCAGGGAGACTTTTTAGCTAACTTCAGAAGAGGACGTGGTGACTTAATGGGTATTGCCGGTGCTTTAAATGATGAAGCAAGTATTACTGCTCCTGTTCGTTCTTACATGCCTAACGATTATGGATTGTATAACATGGCAGGTAACGTTTCTGAATGGGTAAAAGATGTTTACAGACCTCAAACATATCAGGATGCAAGTGATTTCAATACTTTTAGAGGTAATATTTTCAAAACAAAAAAATTGGATGAAGACGGTTTACCGGTTGAAAAAGACAGCTTAGGTAGAATCGTTTATCAGGAAGAAACAAATATCAACAGAAGAAATTATAGAAGAGCAAATGTAATTGACCATTTAGATGGTGATGAAGAATCATTGGTTTCATACGAATATGGTGAAACTACTTTGATTAGCGATAATGCTCGTGTTTATAAAGGTGGTTCTTGGAACGACAGAGCTTTTTATCTTTCTCCGGGTGCCAGAAGATTTTTGGATCAGGATCAGGCTTCATCTCAAATTGGATTTAGATGTGCAATGGACAGAGTTGGCGGACCTACAGGAGATGATGCTGGAAAACAATTCAGAAGAAGATAAATTACATTTTGGATAAGATATTTATTTTAAGAAAGGGGCGGAATTTTTCGTCCCTTTTTTATTTATTCAACTTTTGCATTAAATCTTTATGACAGAAGAAAAGCTCCACAAACTATTTAAAATCTTTTTAAAGTCCGGTGGAATTAATACGGATAGCCGGAAATTAAAAGCCGGAGAAATTTTTGTCGGAATTAAGGGAGATAATTTTGATGGTAATGACTTTATAGAAACTGCACTTAGTACGGGAGCATCGGCCGTAATTACGGACAAAAAGAAGTTTGAACTTACGACTGACGATAGAATTTTTTATACGGAAAATTCAATTAGGGCCTTAGGACAATTGGCCGGTTTATACAGAAATAAGTCAAAGTGGATTATAATCGGGATAACCGGAAGTAATGGAAAAACTACAACCAAAGAGCTTTGTCAGAAAGTACTTTCAATCAAATACAAAACATTCTCAACGCCCGGAAACTTTAATAATGAAATAGGAATGCCTCTAAGCATTTTAAACTTCCCCCCTGATATGGAGATTGGTATTTTAGAGTTGGGGGCGCGCTTTAAGGGAGATGTGGACTATTTGAGCAAAATAGCAAATCCAGACCACGCAATAATCACAAATTTTGGTAAAGACCATCTTGAGACTTTTAAAAATGTAGAAAACATAATTGAAGCAAACACAGAAGTTATTCCATATGTAGCAGCAAAAAAAGGCTGTTTGTTTCTTAATGGTGACGACCCGAAAATGCAAAAGCTAAATTCCGAAAATGCAAATATCCGGTTTCATGGATCAAGTGAAACATCTACTGTAAAAGGCAACATAATTGAAAATAAAACTCCGGAGTTAAGTTTACGCTTTTTTGAAGCAGGCAATGAGTTCATCATAAATTCAAAGCTAACGGGTTCTTATAATTTCTACAATTTTATGACAGCTGTAAATCTGGGTCTGTTCTTCAATATTCCACCCACTGATATTGCTATAGCGCTTTCTTCTTATGAAGCTAAAGCTAATCGCTCCCAGATTTTAAAAAAGGATACAAACACTTTTATATTAGACGCTTACAATGCAAACCCTGACAGCATGCATGCAGCTCTTGATAATTTACAAAGTATACGGTCTAATGATAAATGGGCGATTGTCGGAGATATGCTGGAGTTAGGCAAATATACAGAGCAAGAGCATCTGCAAATAATTCAGAAACTGGAAAAAATGGATTTGGAAAAGACGATTTTTGTAGGTGAGATTTTCTTTAACCTGCTGCCTGCCGAAGCCTTTAAATTTAAAACGGTTGCTGAATTAAAAAGCTGGTGGGAGAAAAATGAAATCAAAGACAAACTAATACTACTAAAAGCTTCCCGAGGCATTGCACTAGAAAAACTAATTGAGTGATTCTTCCCATTCAAAGGTATCGAACATATGGAGTAAATCTGTTCTAAAAAAATCAATCACAGGTCTTAAAGAATCCACATTTGGCGCAGTCTCAAAATACAAAGCACCTCTTACAAAATGATCTTCATAATCAGTAAGATAAAACTGAAGTGCTGAAGCTGCATCACCCCCGACATCATAAAAAAGTCCCTGTACATTATCTTTTCTCCCCTGTATTCTTTTTTCTTCTATATACTCTGCCTTAATTGTATGTTTAAATGTCATTTTATGTGCATCATCCATCAGCACACCTATTGCGTTTTTATCTTCATCCACTTCTTTATAGCTCAAATGAATAGTACCGGCAAAGTCTTTAAAAACTATATCAACCCAACAGGGTGAATCCGGTAACTCTCCAAAAAATGTTTTATTAGATACAATCTCCCCGTATTTCGGCATTTCAAAAACGAAAGGACAATCTTCAACTACAAATTCTTTATAAGCTTTTTCAGGAAAAACTATTTTAGGATAAGCTTTTGGCTTAGGAGTAAAATCCTCACTGCAGGAAGTAAATGCGAAAACGAATATAAATATGAAGCTTAGATATTTCATAAAATGATTTAAGATACTTCACCATCTAAAATGGTTACTTTTATATTTTCAATTCGGAACTTGTCAATTGAAATAACGGTAAACCGGAAGTTTTCATACTGTATGCTTTCATTTTTTTTCAAAAATCGTCCGGATAGCTCCAAAACTAAGCCGGCTAATGAGTCAGCATCTTGCTTGACATCATCAAAAGTAGTGGTATCTATACTCAGATAGCGGCAAAAATCATTAATTTGAGTCTTACCATCAAAGATAAATGTATTCTTATCAATACGTGTGTAGTTTAACTCATCCTTATCATCAAATTCATCCTGTATATCCCCTACCACTTCTTCTAAAATATCTTCGAGAGTAACCAGTCCGGAAGTACCTCCATACTCATCGACGACTATAGCCATGTGGTTACGGTTAGATTGTATTTCTTCCAGCAAATCATCAATTTTCTTTGTTTCCGGAACATAAAAAGCATTTCTGATTATTGGCCGCCAGTCGTAATTTAAATCATCTTCATGTTCTAATATGCGAATGATATCTTTCACGTGCAGTATGCCGGATATGTGGTCAACATCTTCCTTAAAAACCGGAATTCTAGAAAAGCCGGACTCTTTTATCAATTCAAGAATTTCTTTGAGAGAGCTTTTTTCATCTACAGCTACCATGTCTACTCTGGCTGTCATGATTTGCTTAACAGTAATATTGCCAAACTTTACAAGTCCTTTCAAAATCTTTATTTCTTCCTTATCATCTGAAGGTTTGACAGTAATATCAATGGCTTCATTTAAGTCACTTATTGTTATATTATGTTGTTTATCCTGAAAGCGACGCTCAATCACTCCACTGGACTTTACCATTATGTAGCTGATTGGTTTAAACAACTTTGTCAGGAACAAAAGTGGTAAAGACATAAACAAAGCAAATTTCAAGTTATGCTCAGTTGCGTATACTTTTGGTACAACTTCACCCAATAAAACTAAAACAAAAGTGATTCCAATAACATTGATCAAAAAGCCTAATAACTCATTTCCGGTAAAATCAAAAAGACTTTCAAACAGGAAATAAGATAGAATAATGATTGAAATATTAATCAGATTATTAGAAATTAAAATGGTCGCCAATAAATAGCGAGGTTTTTCCAAAAGCTTTATAAGTGTATCACCGGCAGTATGGTAATTGTTTTTAAGCTCCTGAAAATGATTATTATTCAAAGAAAAAAAAGCTACCTCAGAGCCTGAAACTAATGAGGAACATACTATTAAAATAAGTATGAGAATGCCTACAATGAGTAATTCCGGGCTCAGAGGCGCTATAAATTGTATGAGCAAGCCAAAACGTTGCTCATAATCTCCATCAGAAAGACTACTTTCCAAATTATTTAATTTTTATTACAAAAATAATCAAAATTTAGAAAGGTAAATCATCATCATCATTTTTGTTGCTGACGTCTGATTGCTGGCTTGACATTTGGCCTTGTGGCTCGCTGTCATAGTTGCTTCCACCTTCATTATCAGACTTTTTATCTAACATCTGAAAACTGTCAGCAACAATTTCCGTAAACCACATTTTTTGCCCGTCCTTATCGTAAGAACGAGTACGAATCTTACCCTCAACATACACATGACTACCTTTCTTCAGATAGTTTGAAGCAATGTCAGCCAAATTTCCCCAAATGACAACATTATGCCACTCTGTTTGAGTAATTAACTGACCTGATTTGTCTTTGTAGCTTTCTGAAGTTGCTAATGGAAATTTAGCAAGCTTGTTGGTTGAATTTGAAAGCTGCGGCACTTCAGGGTCTTTTCCCAGGTGCCCGATTAGCATTACTTTGTTTAATCCTCTCATAATTTTAAGTTTAGGTTAATAAATTTATAATATTAAAGTTAAATAACATTTTTTAAAATACCAAGCAATTGTCTTTGGAAATGGCATTTTTTTTAAAATGTTTTTTTTCACTACATGATAATTAGGGTATAATTCCTGTGGTTGCAATTCATTTATACGGATAAAAAAAGAGAAAATAAATTGGTGTGACAATGTTTGCTTATAGTTAAATATAGCTCGCTTAGTGTCTTTCATCGAAATGTTTTCCAACTTCTGTATTGTAAAAAAATCTTCACATGCTTTTTCAACATTTTGTTCAGTTTCATACTCTACATGCGGAAAATCATATAAACCTGACCAAACATCTTTCTCACTTCTTTTATTTAAAACTATTTCTTCTCCGTTTTCAATTATAAAATAGTAAAAGTAACGTTTCTTTTTTTGTGCCTTTGCTATTTTGACCGGATATTTTTTAATATTATCGTTTTGAAAGGCAAAACATTTTGGTTGCAAAACACAATTCTCACAATCAGGTGATGTAGGCTTGCATATTAAAGCGCCGTAATCCATAATCAACTGATTATATTTTGCCGGGTTCGACATATCAATAAGTTCATCTGCCAATTTCTGAAAGTTTCTTTTGGTTGAGGCTTTATTATATGGTTCACCTATCCCAAAATAGCGGGCCAAAATTCGAATAACATTGCCGTCTAATACCGCTTTTGGAATATTAAATGCAAAGCTGGATATTGCAGAAGCTGTGTACGTACCGACTCCCTTTAACTTCAATATATCTTCAAAATTATCAGGGAAATTGCTGTTATACTCTTTAACAATCTGATTAGCAGCTGTATGTAAGTTCTTAGCCCGACTGTAGTAGCCTAAACCTTCCCAATCTTTTAGTACATTATCTATAGGGGTATTTGCCAGAGAATCTACATCCGGATAGTTAGAAATAAACTTGTTGTAATAACTCTTCCCCTGCTCTACTCTGGTTTGTTGTAAAATTATTTCTGATAGCCATATTTTATAAGGATCCTTTTCGTACTTCCAGGGCATTAGTCTCTTCTTATGCCCTTCCCAATGCATTAACTCTTTTGTAAAAAAAAGCTTCTTATTTTTACCCTCTGAAGGATTATCTTCCATATTATCCAAATGCATGTCGCTTTACTGCTCTCCCTAAAAATCGTAACTTGTCTTTAAACGAGAATCTGCCAAGATTTGTTTTGACAACACCCAGACTAAACTTCGTCTTCTTCGAGTAATCGACAACCACATCTAAAATTACCGGTATTCCTTTAGCAGAGGTTTGAAGAGATTCTTTTACTGACTCTTCTATCTTACTGTTGTCATCTAATCTTATATAGTGAGCCCCGGTAGCCATTGCTACACCTTCAAAGTTAACTTTTCCCAAAACAGTACAGGTTTTACGGTTTAAAGGGATTTGCTGAAATTGAGCAATCTGTCCTAACTCACCATCATTAAAAATTATATGGACTGAACCTATTTTGTTTGCTGCTGCAGTTACAATTTCCATACAAGTCATCATAAAAGCCCCATCACCGACAATTCCAACTACATCTTTATCCGGATGAGCCAATTTTACAGCAATAGTAGCCGGAACACAATACCCCATACAGTTAAAGTCACTCGGAGACAAAAAATGTCCGGGAAGATAAGACGGCATCAATTCTTCTGTCAGAAAAGTGTGTGTACCATCGTCTGTAAGAACAAATGCATCATCAGCAATTTGATTTCTGAGGTTTTTAAATAAAAGATACGGGTTAACCCTGTCTTTACTATTATGCTTTTCCCATTCTGAAAAATATTTTTCTTTATCGGAAGCAATTTGGGCAGAAAACACTTTTATATCTCTGTCCGGCTTATGATTTCTATTTTTCAAACTTTCTGAAATTTGCTTTAACACCTGAGTGGCATCTCCTTCTATACTTATTTTTGCCGGATAATTCTTGTTAAAAACTTCCGGATTTATATCTATATGAATTAAATTTTCAGGCACTTTTACTCCAAAACTACCGGTAGCTAATTCAGCAAAACGCACCCCTACAGCCAACATACAATCACAATCTTTGAAAGCATTCTCAGCCGCCGGAACCGCTGACCTTCCAAAACCCATGCCCGTATGAAGCGGGTGTCTGAAATCAAAAACACTCAATCCCTGAAGAGTTGTTGCCACAGGTGCAACTAATGCCTCCGCTATTTCTTTCAAATAAGTTGAGGAGTTAACACTTCCCCAACCGGCGTAAATGCCCGGTCTTTTTGCCTTTAGCAATAAATCTACGGCTGCCTCTATTTCATCCTGATTAAATTTATTGACTAATTCCGGCTTTTGATATGTATGTAACTTATCTATTTCACCGGTAAACATTTGAATATTAGCAGGCACCTCAACAATCACAGGCCCCGGTTCTCCGGAATTTGCCAAATCATAAGCTTTGTAAATAGTGCTAATAATCTCCTCGTGTTTCTGAATTAAAAAACCACCTTTTACAATTCCATCCGCTAATTTAAGTTGATCCATTTGATGAAGCTGATAATTCATTCCGGTATCATTTCTGACGCCTCCCGTAATAATCAGCATGGGTATTCCATCCAGATAAGCCTCTCCTATTCCACTCATGGCATGAGTTAAACCGGCAGCCGGAACTATAACAAGTGTGCCAGTTGATTCTGTTGAACGACTAATTGCGTCGGCCATAAAAGAAGCACTTCCTTCATGAGTTACCAGTACAGGCTTTATCAACTCACTGGAGTTTAGTGAATCATAAATTTCCGTATTATGAACACCGGGTATTCCAAATGTATACCTGACTCCAACTTGTTCTAAAGCATATACAACTAACTCTGCTCCTGATTTTTTCATTTTATATTTTTAATTCTGAATGACTAAGATATCAATTTTAAAGATTGTAGCTCACTAAATTTATTTTTATACGCTATTTAATAGCCTCTGCTTATTGCATCTGCTGCATTTTGTGCGTTAACAATACAAGCTGCCAAAAAAGTACCTTCCAAAGCCCTTTTGCCATGAATTCCGCCACCTCCATAGCCTGCGGCTTCACCAACTGCGTATAAGCCGGGAATGGGTTCATGTTCTTTATCCAACACCTGACTTTTTAAATTAGTCACACAACCTCCCAGACTTTTTCTGGAAAGTATAAATTCTCTAATAGCTATTAAAGGGCCGGCTTTTTTATCTAAAATTTTTTGAAAATTACACGTTCGTAAACGATCGCCTCTATAACTCCTGAGTTGAGCAATTCTTCTTAGCTGATCGTCATTTCTAAACTTTGACGGACTAAGCATGTTGTCAAATTTTTCTATCTGTGTTTTAAGATCGTCTGCATCTATCATTTCATTTTGCTGAAGAGCATTCATTTTATGAACCAATTCCTCTACGTTGTCAGCAAAAACAACATCTTTACAATTTTCCATCAAATCATTTATAAGGTTTTTATTCCCAAATAATACATTTTTCAAAAAAGCAAAAATCTTTTTATCCCTGATAGCATCATTATATTCTGAACCGGAAACAGCCAGTTCTTTCAAAGCAATCTTATAATTCATAATCTGCCAGGACATTTTTACCGGCTCTTTACAAATTCGCTCTACTAAATAACGCGTATCAAATGCAGTTATCAAAGCCGGATTTTCAAATCTTTTACCTTGATAATTTACCCAAAGAGCTGATTTAGGAGGCACTAAACTTAATCCATGATTATCTCTTTTTGGCCTGGGGTGATGAACACCTGCCGCATAATTCCATTGCAAATGCAAATTTGCGCTGACACCTCCCGCCTGATTGGCTAATTTTATAGAACTTCCGTCAGCATATTTGTGTGAACCATTGAGAATAGTTTCCGGGAGACTCCCCCACTCTTCATACCAGTTTTTTTTCAACAAACTCAAATCACCGCCACACATGCCTCCGCTTGCAATTATAACTGAATCTGCATAAAAACTATGCTCCGTATTATCCGCTTCGTTAAGTGCAAAAACACCTTTTACTTTGCCATCCTGTATATGTAAAGAATGTACTTTATGCCTGAATAAACTTTTAAACTTTGAGTTTTCAGTAATTCCTTTAAGTGAATTTAAAAGTGAATTAATCAAACCTAATCCGGTTCCCCAAACCATATGAAATCGGGGCAGACTGTTTCCGGGATGAAAAAGACCTCTTTCTACCCAATGTACAACCGGAAAAAAAGAAACTGAATGTCTGCTTAAGTAATTATATACTTTTTCCCGATTATTCTCAATAAAATAGTTTGCCCATTCTTTTTCATATTTCGCATTATTATTGAATTCGGCTGAAGAAAACCAATCTGACTTAGCAAGCTCTACACTATCTTTAATGCGGTTTCTTTTTTGAATGGGGCTGTCTACCATAAATACTCCACCAAAAGATTCTTTTGCCAGTCCTCCAAAGTTTTCAACTTCATCTCTGTCCAATATAATTACAGTCTTATTTTTCTTTAATAGCTCAATTGCAGAGACAATACCTGCAATTCCCCCTCCAATTATCAAAACATCGGCTTTATTTTCTATCCTATGCATTAAAAACTTATTAATAATATTTTTATAAAACCTTTTCTGTTTGTTGCCACGAAAATTATTTGACTAAGATAAAAAGAATTATTATTCATTCACCGCATAAAAAATAGATAAAATACATGCTAATCAATATTTTACAAATATAATTGTAAACAAAAAATATAAATTACACAAAATTTTAACACCTAACTATAATAAGCTGCGCTTTTTAAGGTTTAATATTTGTAGTTTTTTTAAGTAATTCCACTCAATTACTAAAATATTTACGAATTTTGTACGAATAAACAAACAGAATAAAAATGAGAAAAGCAGATTTAATTGCACAAATTGCAGAAAAGACTGGCATTCCTAAAGTAGATGTATTGGTCACTATGGAAACATTCTTTAATGAAATTAAGGAATCATTAGGGGAAGGAGAAAATGTTTACATTAGAGGTTTTGGAAGCTTTATTGTTAAAAAAAGAGCAAAAAAAATTGGTAGAAACATCAAGAAAAACATAGCCATAGAAATTCCTGAACACTTTGTTCCTTCATTCAAGCCGGCAAAAACATTTGTTGATGATGTGAAGAAAAATCTAAAACCTGAAAAGAAAAAATGACATTTAAACATTACATAGTTATTTTTTTTTCATTTGGACTATTGATTCTAATTTATTTAATGCCGATTAAAAATCCGGAGTTAAATAAGGTTAATAGAGAAAGTACCTTACCCGGAGAGTTCTCAATTGAAGAATACAGAGAAGGTCGATTTGAAAATTTAGAAGACAGTACTTTAGCTAAAATAGCTGATATACAAGCAAATATTTCAAACACTGACTTTCCGGAAAGCAAAGCTCTAAAGGATAGTTTGGTAAAGATATATGCTGAGTTAGATGAGTTAGCCTTGGCAGCAGAGTTACAAACAACGCTCGCTTCTAAAACTCAGACTGAGTCAGATTGGCTTGCAGCAGCTGAGTTGTACAGGATTGTTTTTTTACGGCAACAAAACAGGCACGCTTTTTATTTTTATCTGCAAAGTAAATTTAAAGAAAGTCTGGAAGCTGCTTTAAAAATCAACCCGGATAATTTAGAGACAAAAGTTGATTTGGCAGGTTTGCTAATGGAAGATGATGCGAATGTAATGGCCGGTGTAGAAATATTACTTGATGTAGTCGAAAAAGAACCACAAAATATAGAAGCAAATCTATTGTTGGGAAGATTTGGAATTGTATCAGGACAGTATGACAGAGCTGTAATGCGTCTTGAAACAGTTATCAGTCAAGATCCTACAAATTCTGAAGCCTATTTTTTTCTGGGCGAAGCATATAATGCTCTAGGAAAAATTGGAAAAGCGGTAGAAATGTTCGAAATTTGCAAATCTTTAGTAGACAACCCGGAATTTGAAAGGGAACTGGATTTATACATAGAAAGAATTTTAGTCAAAAAATAATATATAGAATATGCCTTGCGGAAAAAAAAGAAAAAGACATAAGATAGCCACTCACAAACGTAAGAAAAGGCTTCGTAAAAACAGACACAAGAAGAAAGTGAAGTAGAGGAGACAGAAACGCTATTCATCACCATACTTAAAGGACCCTTTATTTATTTTGTCAATGCATAATTTATGCGTTGATTGTATCTAAAATTTAAATATTTTGGAAAGGGAATTATATATCAATTCTTCTCCGAGCGGTGTTGATCTTGCTCTGATTGAGGATAAAAGATTAGTTGAATATCACAAAGAAGGTACGAATAAGCAGTTTACTGTTGGTGACGTATGTTTTGGGAAAGTAACAAAAGTTATTCCCGGATTAAATGCGGCATTTGTTAATGTAGGTTATGAAAAGGAAGGTTTTCTTCATTATACAGACTTAAGTCCGCAATATAAGAGCCTTTCAAAATTCACCAAATCTGCCGTAGCCGGTAATGCAGGCGATAAATTGCTTCAAAACTTTGAATTTGAAAAGGATATCTTTAAAAACGGAAAGATTACAGACGTTCTTGAAAATAAACAGACAATCCTTGTTCAAATTTTAAAAGAGCCTATTTCCACCAAAGGCCCCCGATTAAGTTGTGAAATTTCTTTACCGGGCAGATACATCATCTTATCGCCCTTCACCAACTCTATAGGGATATCAAAAAAGATCTCCAATGCTGATGAAAGAAAGCGTTTACTCAGGCTAATGGAAAGTATCAAACCGAAAAATTTTGGTTTGGTCGTCAGAACTGCTGCCGAGGGCAAGTCTGTTGTCAACTTACACGAAGACCTTGAAAGGTTAATTACCCGCTGGGAAGAGATTAAAAAGAATCTGAGGGGAAGCAGTGCACCTAAAAAGGTTTTTTCCGAATTAAGCAAAACATCCACTATTTTAAGAGACCTTCTAAATGATGATTTCAATAAAATTACGACGAATGATAAAGCACTTTATCATGAAATAGAGGAGTACATCGCCAAAATTGCACCTGAAAAGAAAGGTATAGTTGAAAATTATACCGGAAATAAGCCATTATTTGATGTTAACGGTCTTACAAAACAGATAAAATCACTTTTTGGGAAAACTGTTACCATGCAAAGTGGGTCATATCTGGTCATAGAACATACGGAAGCTTTACACGTAATTGATGTAAACAGCGGTCCGAAAGCGGCTAATAAAGGCGATCAGGAGACAGTTAGTTATCAGGTAAATTCAGATGCTGCCAGAGAAATTGCCAGACAAATGCGATTACGGGATATTGGTGGTATTATAATCATCGATTTCATTGATATGCGCTCGGCTGAAAACAAAAAGAAACTCTATACAGAAATGAAAGAGTTTATGAAAAACGACCGGGCAAAGCATACTGTACTTCCTTTAACAAAGTTTGGGCTAATGCAGATAACCCGCCAAAGGGTAAGGCCTGAAATAAACATCAAAACTACCGAAACTTGTCCAAGCTGTCGCGGTACCGGAAAAATAGAATCTTCTATTTTAATCACCGATGAAATAGAGCGACACCTTGAATATTTAACCAACAGTCATAAAAAAATCAGTCTGATAGTACACCCCTATTTAGAATCATTTCTGAAAAAAGGTCTTATGTCTGTTCAGCTTAAGTGGTTTTTAAAATATAAAAAATGGATTACTATAAGGCCTGATGTAAATGCCGGTCTGGTTGATTTTCATTTTTTAGACAAAAGCAATGAGCAAATTATCATATAGATTCAAAGTGAATTTAGTAGCTTTGAGAACTAAAAATTAAGTACATGTCTGAAACACAAAAAAAACTGGAATCATTAGCCTCACAGGTTAGAAGAGATATAGTAAGAATGACTCACAGTGCAAAATCCGGGCATCCGGGAGGATCACTTGGTTGTGCCGATTTTTTAGTGGCCCTGTACTTTGAGGTAATGAATATTAAGCCTGATTTTACCATGGACGGTGAAGGGGAAGATTTATTTTTCCTCTCAAACGGGCATATATCACCTGTTTGGTACAGTGTTTTGGCTCGTAAAGGGTTTTTTAAGCCGGCAGAGCTTTCGACATTCAGACTGATTGACAGTCGCCTGCAGGGTCACCCTACAACTAAAGAAGGCTTACCCGGCATAAGAGTTGCCTCGGGTTCTTTGGGTCAAGGCTTATCTGTGGCTATCGGAGCTGCTTTGGCAAAAAAACAAAACAATGATGACGGATTGATATATACTTTACAAGGTGATGGTGAGATGCAGGAAGGGCAGATTTGGGAAGCGCTTATGTTTGCACCCCACCATAAAGTTGACAATCTTATAATGACAATTGATTATAACGGTCAGCAAATAGACGGTCCTACGGAAGATGTTATTTCTCTGGGAGATTTTCCTGCAAAACTGAAAGCATTTGACTGGGAAGTGCTGGAAATGAACGGCAATGATATGGAATCTGTGCTAAACACTTTAAAGACAGCCAAATCAAAAACCGGAAAGGGAAAGCCTGTAGCCATAGTTATGACAACTGAAATGGGACATGGTGTGGATTTTATGGTTAATGACCACAATTGGCATGGCGTACCTCCAAATGATGAGCAGCTTGAAAACGCTTTATCACAACTAAAAGAAACCATAGGCGATTATTAAAGTTTTTTAGTAATGCTTTATATAGTTGCTAAAAAATTAAGGGTTGAGATAGGGTTTGGGGGGGTGAGACATTAGAAAAAACCTTTTAATTTCTTTCTCTGACCATTTTTCTTCCAAATAAGCAATGATCTTATCTAAATTATCAACCGCTTCTATTGACCAAATAACTTTAGTTATTTTTTTCATATTTTTTCATCAGTTCTGCATGGTCAACAACCCGGTTTTCCTCAATATCTTTTA
>REEL01000147.1 GCA_007695095.1 Chitinophagaceae bacterium
TTTCATATAAAATTGTTTTAAGTAAATATATCCGAGCAAATTTAATATTTTATTATTAAATCTCAAACAATGATAGTCTACTAAGTTTATAGATTAACTATAATAAATTTAAAATTCTTTTTACTTTTGCTATTATGGCTAAAAATCTATTTCCTATAGAAAAGCTTTTGTTAAGCAGGGATGATAAACAAGCTTTTTTAAAACAGAAGAGTGTAGCTCTATGGTTTACAGGTTTATCCGGCTCAGGAAAATCTACTATTGCTGCGCTTTTAGAGAAAAAACTTCATGAGCATTCATTCATTTCTAAAGTGCTTGACGGTGATAATATCAGAAGCGGTTTAAATGCAAACTTAGACTTTTCGGAAATTGACAGAAGTGAAAATTTACGGAGAATTGCTGAGGTAAATAAGCTTTTCCTGCAATGCGGGATTATTACTATAAACAGCTTTATTTCTCCTACCAATGCAGACAGATTGCAGGCCCGAAACATTATAGGTGATGATTTTCTCGAAATCTTTATTGATTGCCCCCTGAAAATTTGTGAAAAAAGAGACGTAAAGGGTTTATATAAAAAAGCCAGAAAAGGAGAGATTAGGGGTTTCACGGGCATTGATGCTCCTTTTGAAATACCTGAAAACCCCGATTTAGTTTTAAAAACTAATGAAATGAATGCAGAAGAATGTGCCGAAAAAATTTACCAATTCATCAAGAACTTAATCAAATTTTAAAATGCCAAATGTAAATTTATCTCACCTTAAAGAACTTGAAGCAGAATCTATTTTTATTCTCAGAGAAGTAGTAGCCATGATGGAAAATCCCTGTTTACTTTTTTCCGGAGGAAAGGATTCCATAGTTGTTTTGCATCTTGCCAGAAAAGCATTTTTTCCTTCCACAGTCCCTTTCCCGCTTGTTCACATAGATACAGGGCATAATTTTAAAGAAACTATAGAATATCGGGATGAGATAGTTAAAAAATATAATTTGCGTCTAATTGTCGGCTCTGTCGAAGAATCCATTAAAACCGGGAAAGTTGTTGAGGAAAAAGGATTTAATGCCAGTCGAAATGCACTGCAAACAGTAAGTTTACTCGATACCATTGAAAAATATAAGTTTGATGCAGCCATAGGCGGAGCGCGTAGAGACGAAGAAAAAGCGAGAGCAAAAGAACGTTTTTTATCCCACAGAGATGAATTTGGTCAATGGGATCCTAAAAATCAAAGACCAGAGCTTTGGTCACTTTTCAATGGCAAAAAACACATGGGTGAACATTTTCGTGTTTTTCCAATTAGCAACTGGACTGAAATGGACATTTGGCAATATATTTTGCAGGAAAAAATTGATATTCCAAGCTTATATTTCACACACAAAAGAAAATGTATTCAAAGAGACGGAGTTTGGATGGCCTATGCTGATTTTATGAATATCCGAGAAGATGAAGAAATTGTAGAAAAACAGGTTCGGTTCAGAACAATCGGAGATGTGACTTGCACGGGAGCTACTGAATCTAAAGCAGAAAATCTGGAAGATATAATAAACGAAGTAGCAGCCAGCCGCTTGACTGAAAGAGGTAATCGTTCAGATGATAAACGCTCTGAAGCAGCAATGGAAGACAGAAAAAAATTAGGTTATTTTTAATTTACACAAAATGGTAAAAGGAAAATCATATCTCGATATGGAACTGCTTAGGTTTACTACAGCAGGCAGTGTTGATGACGGAAAAAGTACACTTATCGGTCGCTTATTGTATGATACAAAGTCAATATTTGAGGATCAGTATGAAGCTATTGAAAAGACAAGCTTAAACAGAGGAGAAAAATACGTAAATCTGGCTTTACTGACTGATGGATTAAGAGCTGAAAGAGAACAAGGAATTACTATAGATGTGGCTTACAGGTATTTTGCAACACCTAAGCGGAAATTTATAATTGCAGACACTCCCGGTCACATTCAATATACCAGAAACATGGTTACCGGAGCTTCTACGGCAAATTTGGCACTCATACTGATAGATGCCAGAAAAGGTGTGGTAGAGCAAACCAAAAGGCATGCCTTTTTAGCTTCATTATTGAAAATTCCACATGTCGTTTTGTGTATCAATAAAATGGATTTAGTCGATTTTGATGAAGATGTTTTTAATGAAATAGTAGATTCTTTTAAGTCATTTGCCGGCAAACTGGAAACTAAGGATTTTAGATTTATACCGGTAAGTGCGCTAAACGGTGATAATATTGTAAACCGTTCTGAAAATATGCCGTGGTATCAGGGCCCTACCCTCCTATATTTGCTGGAAGACATTCACATTGCCAATGACAGAAATATGGTAGATTGTCGTTTTCCGGTTCAATATGTTATCCGACCCCACAATGATGATTTTCATGATTACAGAGGTTATGCCGGAACTGTTGCCGGAGGCATTTTTAAACCGGGAGATAAAGTAATGGCACTTCCAAGTGGCTTTACAACAACTATCAAGGCCTTAGACACTTTTGACGGAGCTATTGAACATGCCTTCCCTCCCATGTCTGTTTCTATATTATTGGAAGATGAACTGGACATAAGTCGTGGGGATATGATAGTGCGGGAAAATAATGTCCCCCAGGTAGGTCAGGATTTAGATATAATGCTTTGCTGGATGAATGAAAAAGCTTTAATTCCTAATGGTAAATATAGTATAAAGCATACTACCAAAGATGCAAGATGTATAGTAAAGAAAATACATTACAAAGTAAATATTAACACACTGCACAGGGACTTAGATGATTTGAATATAGGTTTAAATGATATTGGCCGTATTTCTATTCGTACAACTCAACCATTATTTTTTGATTCTTATGCTAAAAACAGAATCACCGGCAGTGTGATTTTAATAGATGAAAATACGAATGAGACGGTGGGTGCGGGTATGATTTTATAACCGTCTTAAAATAAAAAAAACTCCTCATTTCTGAGGAGTTTAATTTTGATACATGGCATCTGCAGTATAACATGCATCGCATTTCTTGGATACGTTAGTCTTGATGTTTTATACGTGCTTTTTTACCCGGAGGTTTCATTTTTCTTTAAAATATTTTTATCTTTTTTTATACTCTTTAAACTAAAAAAAACTCCTCATTTCTGAGGAGTTTAGTTTTGATACATGGCATCTGCAGTATAACATGCATCGCATTTCTTGGATACGTTAGTCTTGATGTTTTATACGTGCTTTTTTACCCGGAGGTTTCATTTTTCTTTAAAATATTTTTATCTTTTTTTATACTCTTTAAACTAAAAAAAACTCCTCATTTCTGAGGAGTTTAGTTTTGATACATGGCATCTGCAGTATAACATGCATCGCATTTCTTGGTTGTTTTGGTATTTATTTATTATACGCTTATTTTTAGCGGATGTTTCATTTTTTACCAATCTTAAGAAGCTATTTTCTGAGTCAGAATAAACTCTAATTGTTCATTCGTCTTTTGTAATCTAAACATCTTATTTTGAACAGCATCTCCTTCAAAGTATAACTTAAAGCCTTTATCTATAAGGTTATCAAATTCGTTGATGCTAAAATCTTCCTTAAGAATTGAAAAAACATGCATTTTATTTATTTGTTCAAGACTTTTTGCCCTTGGATTTTCACTTATCAAAATCCTTAAAGCAGATGCCTTAGTTATAATAGCATTTGCCAGTATATCGATTCCGGTTTTATTTTCAACTTTTTCAGCACAAACAAAAAAATGCACATTTGAAATCTGTAACATTTTTAATGCATCTTTGGAATTATTGAATAGTTTAAAGGTGTATCGCTTTTTTAGTTTTTGAACAAGATCTGAATACTTTTCCAAATCATTATCCAAAATTAGAATTAAGGGCTTTAGGATTTCCATATAGATAGTTTTTAACTTCTTTACGGAAAAAAGCTATTTTAGTTACGAAATTCTAAGTAAAAAAGGAGTTTTACTATTTTATTTAAATATAGCCCCTATTAGGACTATTTTTTAAATCAAGCCTCTTCAACAAATAATTGATTTTTTTCCAGACGCAGGTTTTCAATAATATGCTGTTGTCTTTCCATGGTATTTTTGCCCATATAGTACTCCAGGAGCTTTTTTATGGTTGTGTCTTTGTCCAAAACTACCGGCTCCAGTCGAATACTTTCACTGATAAATGCTCTAAACTCATCCGGACTAATTTCTCCCAAACCCTTAAACCTTGTTAGTTCAGGCTTGCCGCCCAATTTTTTCACTGCCTCTTGTTTTTCTTTTTCAGAGTAACAGTAAAGCGTTTCTTTTTTATTTCTAACCCTGAACAAAGGGGTTTCCAAAATATAAACATGACCATTTCTCACCAATTCAGGAAAAAATTGCAGGAAAAACGTCAGTAAAAGCAAGCGAATATGCATACCATCAACATCGGCATCTGTAGCAATCACTATTTTGTTATAACGCAAACCCTCAATTCCATCTTCAATATTTAAGGCATGTTGCAATAAATTAAACTCCTCATTTTCATATACAACACGCTTTGAAAGCCCGTAAGAGTTTAACGGCTTACCTCTAAGACTAAAAACTGCCTGAGTTTGAACATCTCTGCTTTTTGTTAAAGATCCGCTGGCAGAGTCACCCTCAGTAATAAATAATGTGCTGTCAAAATGCCTTTCATCCTTTTCATCACCATAATGAACACGGCAGTCTCTAAGTTTTTTATTGTGAAGATTTGCCTGTTTCGCTCGCTTTTGAGCGATTTTCTTTATTCCGGCAATCTCTTTTCTTTCTCTTTCAGACTGTAAAATTCTTTTTTGTAAAGCTTCGGCTATTTCCTGATTTTTATGTAGAAAATTATCCAGTGATTTTTTTAAAAAATCAAGTATAAAAGCCCTTACAGATGGTCCGTCATGACCCATATTTTGCGAGCCTAATTTTGTTTTGGTCTGACTTTCAAACACAGGCTCCTGAACGCGTATAGAAATGGCTCCTATTACTGATGCTCTAATGTCTGCTGCATCATAATCTTTTCCGTAATAATCTCTTACAGTCTTTACTATGGCCTCTCTGAAAGCTGCTAAATGAGTACCGCCCTGAGGCGTGTATTGACCATTTACAAAAGAAAAATACTGTTCTCCATAATCATTACCATGCGTTAAAGCTACTTCTATATCGTCCCCTTTTAAGTGAATGATTGGATATCTTAAAGCTTCTTCATCCGTTTTGTCTGAAAGCAAATCCAGTAAACCGTTTTTGGAAAAAAAGCGCTCCCCGTTAAGGTAAATACTCAATCCTGAATTCAGGTATACATAGTTCCGTACCTGATTTTTCAGAAATTCCATCCTGAACTGATAATGCTTGAAAATTGTCTCATCCGGTGCAAAAATCACTTCTGTACCTGATTTTTCTTCAGTTTTTTCAAGTTTTGAATCTTCTTCTAAAATACCTTGTTTAAAGGTAGCCCATTTGGTTTGCCCATCCCTGTATGCCTGAACTTTGAATTTTGTACTTAAAGCATTAACTGCTTTAGTTCCCACTCCATTTAGCCCTACTGATTTTTGAAAGGCTTTTGAATCATACTTACCTCCTGTATTTATTTTTGACACACAATCAACAACTTTGCCGAGAGGTATGCCTCTGCCATAATCCCGAATAACGATTTTATCACTTTCAACTTTTATATCTATCCTTTTGCCATGACCCATTACGTGTTCGTCGATAGAGTTATCCAGAACCTCCTTGAAAAGTATGTATATACCGTCATCAGGAGATGTCCCATCCCCCAATTTACCAATATACATACCGGGTCTTAATCGAATATGCTCTTTCCAATCCAGTGAACGGATGGAACTTTCATCATATTGAATATTTGCCATTTTTTAGTCCGCTTCTAATTTATTTAAAATACAAAAATCAACTATTTCACTTTACCTTACAAGTTTTGTATTTCCACAAATGTTGATAAAACAATTTTCGCTAATTCAGTAAACGAAAAATATTTCATAATATTTTTTATAAAAACCTGAAATGCAGATACTTGAACTATATTTATTGCAAAACTATTGCAACTTTGCTATGTTTAAAAATGTATACGGTAGTGCGTTTATGATATCTCCTGCTATTAAACTTTCTGCTCCCTTAGATGCTAAAGCTGTATCTCCGCTCATACCATGCAGATACACTCCGGTTAGAGCCGCTTGCTCCGGTTTTAGGCCCTTTGCTAAAAAAGCTGCAATAATTCCGGTAAGAACGTCTCCACTTCCGGCTGTTGCCATTCCTGAGTTTCCGGTACTATTAAAATACACATTTCCATCCGGTAAGGCAATGGCTGTGTATGCACCTTTTAAAACAATTATGACATTTTGTTTAGCCGACATAGCTCTTAACTTATCCAGTTTTTCAAAACCATTTTTCCATTCTCCGGCTATTCTTTTAAACTCTCCCGGGTGAGGAGTCAAGATGCTTTTTTCGGGAATCACATTCCATAACTTATCGTTTATACTGATTGCATTTACTGCATCTGCATCTAAAACAACCGGTTTTTTAAAACTTTTAAGTAGACTATAAAATGATTCTATAGTTTCATTGTCTGTATCCATTCCCGGTCCACAGGCTAATGTATCAAAGGCATCTATATTTTCCGGCAAATCCGATAATTTCTTTTTCCCTTTTCCTGTCATTACCATTACTTCCGGTATCGCTGTCTGAAAAGGTATGTAATTACATTCCGGAATATATGCACTTACGAGTCCACAACCACTTCTTAAAGCTGCATGTGAAGTTAGTATCCCTGCCCCTGCTTTTCCGTATGAAGTTCCGTAAAACAACACATGACCAAAGCTTCCCTTGTGTGAAAACTTTTTCCTTTTTGTAAAAAAAGGTAGTACGATATCCCTAATAAGATAATGATACTTAACTGCACAATTATCCATAAACTCTGAATCCAAATCTATGGATTGATAAACCCATTGTCCGGTATATTTTTCATTTTCAGGCATGAAAAAAGCCAGTTTAGGGCGCTCAAATGAAAAGGTATAATCTGCCTGAATAATACTTCCTGTAGACGGACTGTCTGCCATCAAGCCCGAAGGCATATCAATGGAACAAACTTTACTTTCAGCCTGATTTACATTTTCTATAACTTCTTTTACAAAGCCCTCGGCAGGTCTGTTTAAACCGGTTCCGAAAATCGCGTCAACTAAAACTGTATATTCTTGAAAGTCAGATATATTCGTTGAAATTTCGATAATATTTATCTTACCGATGTCATGCAGTCTTTTTAAATTTATTTCAAAATCATCTGAACCTTTATCGGATGTTTTGATAATGTATACATCTATTTTATACTGCATTTTGTAAATCATTCTGGCAAAAGCTAAGCCATCGCCTCCATTGTTGCCCATACCACAAACAACAGCTATTTTCTCATCTGCATCAAAAGTAGTCATAAACCAATCGGAAAATAGCGAAGAAGCCCTCTCCATCAAACCTATAGAAGAAATAGGTTTATTCTTTATAGTTTCTAAATCAGCTTTTCTGATTTGATCTGATGAAAGTATTTTCATACACTTTTACTCGAATTTTATTACAGTTAAAAAAATCTTCTAATCAGCTTCAGTTTATGCGAGTATTGCTTTAACTCTTCATTAAATATACCAAAATGATCAAACTTATCAATTCTTACTCTGCCACAGGCATGAATAATTCTTTCATTGTCAAGAATAATACCCACGTGTGTAATATTTTTTTCCTTTTCTTTTGAGAAAAAAGCCAGGTCTCCGGTAGAAGCTAGTTCCGGGAAAGCTACTTCTGTACCTTCTACCGCTTGTTGATATGCATCTCTTTGAATTTTAATCCCCAGCATTCTATATACCATTTGGGTGAAGCCGGAGCAATCAATACCAAAAGGACTTTTTCCACCCCATAAATAAGGAGCATAAAGATAGCGTAATGCGCATTTTTCAATAAAGCGATCCGGTTTTTCTATGGATTCGAATGAGATTACCTGACCATTATAAATATATTTTTCTTTACCTATTTTAAAGCTCATTCCATCAAAATTGGGAAACAAACTTCCGGCCAGAACAGGAATATGAGCATTTGAGGCAAATGCAGACTGCACCAAATCAAGAGCTACACTTAATGGTTGTTCAATGATTTTTTTGTAGGTCTTTTCATTCAAAATTGTAATTTGTTTTTTATCAACATAGCCTGTATATTTATCATAGTCACAAATCACATTATACCATCCCATATCCTCATTCAATATTTGTACAGTTTCTCCAAATAATAACTGAGTTGTCATTTCAGACTTATCAGAGGCCTGACTTCTTAGAGGGATTACACTCAAATCGCAAATACCATACAGCATTCTTAATGTTTAATGTTATTAAATATTTTTTCAAAATAACAAAAAAAAATGCAACCTCGTGACTTTAATGCCGTATATGCAGGAGAAAAACTAAAATTTTCAGTCAAAACATCAACCATGCAAAACAAAACATCAACCACCATTAAAAATTACTGGATAATAAATTTGACAATTGTTTCAATTCTCATCTTATTATTGCAGCTATTTTTCATTAATCCCTTAACTGCCAATACATACACAGCTAACTTTAATGGAAACTACTCTGACCGTACAATTTGGTTACCGAGTTATCCCGGCAATGTTATTGGTAAAAACGATACTATTATTATTAACAAAAATGTACAGTTGAACACAGACGTTGTGGTTCATGGTACTTTAATCGTTAAAGACAAATCCTCACTTAGAGGTACAAATAGTTTAGTTGTTACAGAAGAAGGTGTAGTAGAGAATAAAGGAATATTAATTTCCAGAAACATTAACAATCAGGGTTTAGTTAGAAACAACAACATTCTGGAAACTTCCAATGACCTTATTAATACAGGTATCATGGTAAATTTTGAAAGCATGATAGTTGGAAATATTTTTGAAAACAAAGGCATGATATCAGGAAATGGCGGTCATATGCTTGTTAACAGACAATTGATTAACTATATGGAAGGTCAGATTGGCGGCAATATTGATATTTGTTCCAATGATTTCAGAAATGTTGAAGGGGGTTCTATTGATAGTACTTATTTAAGCTTTTGCGGTAACAGAATATATAACGGAGCTTTTTTAACGGCTAATTTGGAAAGAGAAAAAGTCATTTTAAATTTGTTAAATACTGAAGATTCACGTTATGAAGAATATCAAATAGAAAGAAGTACAGACGGGAAAAACTTTGCTCAAATTGCAAATATTGAAGGTGATGAAATAAATGACTTTGCATTAGCGTTTAAATACACAGACAGAGATCCGGGAGCCTCTCCAATTTTATATTACAGAGTAATTTTAAAAAGAGGGCAACAAGAAAGAGTAGTTCCCGTTATAGAGGTAAATAATATTTTTGGAATACAAACGTCAAGCAGAATAAATTGAGTTTAAGATTTTTCATAATTGTTGGTTTTAGTTAGTTTAGTTGGTTAATTACAGCAATGAGGGAGCAAATTAATTTTTGCTCCCTTTTTTTATTTATCAAAATGAATTACTTTTGCTCAAACAAAAACGGGACGTTAGCTCAGTTGGTTTAGAGCACAGCCTTGACAGGGCTGGGGTCACTGGTTCGAATCCAGTACGTCCCACTTAACTTTTCTCACTTTTTATTAAGATGACGGCCTTAATCTTATAAATAAACCCGGACTTTCTGTTACTATATAAATGTATCCGTCCGGTCCTTGCTCAATATCTCTAAACCTTGCAAACCCATTCATTAAACGTTCTTCATTAATAACGTTCTCCCCATTAATTTCTATTCTATTGAGGTGCTGTCCGGCTAAGGCTCCGGATAAAATACTGCCATTCCATTGTTCAAATTTTGAATTATGAACAAAGGCCATACCACAAGGAGCTATAGAAGGAGTCCAATGCAAAACAGGACGTGGTATACCGGGTAAAGTCGTATCTCCATCCCCTACCGGCGTTCCATTATAGTTAACGCCAAAAGTAACCAGCGGCCAGCCGTAATTTACACCTTTTTCAATGATATTGACTTCATCTCCGCCTCTAGGACCGTGTTCATGTGTCCATATCTTACCGGTTACAGGATGAGTAATCATACCTTGTTGGTTTCGGTGACCATAAGACCAAATTTCATCTTTTTTGTTTTCTTCTCCTACAAAAGGGTTATCAGCCGGTATACTGCCATCATCATTGAGTCTGATTACCGTTCCTGAATGATTACTTAAATCCTGAGCATCATGTTTTCGTCCTCTGTCACCAATTGTAAAGTATAAATAACCATCAAAATCAAAAGTTATACGACTTCCGAAGTGTTGACCGGCGTTCAAAGGGTTATTAGCTGAAAATAGCAACTCGGAATCTGTCAATTGATTTCCGCTAAGTCTTGCACGAGTTAATTCTGTAACATAACCACCTGATTTTTGAGCTGCATAGGTAAAATACAGCCATCCGTTTGATTCATATTCCGGATGTTTTTTAATATCAAGCAATCCCCCCTGACCAACTTCTGTAAGGTTTGAAGGTAAATTCTGAAGAATTATTTTTTCTTCAGACTCCATGTTATATAAAGATAAAATTCCGGAACGTTCAGTTATAAGTACTTCTTTTTCATTTAAAAATTCAATCCCCCAGGGGTTTTGCAAACCGGTTAGTAAAGTGTCTATTACAAATATATCTTCATCTGATTCTTCAAAATCATTTTTTTCAGCCGAACACTGCATTAAAAAAGGAAAGATTAATAATGTGACTACAAAATAGGATTTGTACATAATTTTTATTTTTTTCGTTGTAAAGTAAACCCGATTGATTAAATATAGTTTATTTTATTTTATGTTTTATAAAAAAATTCTTAAAACGGCTTAATCAGTTAAATTGGCAGGATTATTGATTTCTAAAAATATATTAGGGATTTTACATCAAAAATTCTTATTTTTATTATTTATAAACACTAAGTAAAATAGTAACATTATGAAGCATTTCAAAAAAATTTCGTTGGTTTTTATTTTAACCGGCTTATTCCTTACTTCTTGTGATGATTTTTTGAGCGACAGCGGCCTGACTGAAAGTGAAGTTGCGCAGGGTCTAAAGTCTGCTTTAGAAGTAGGCACTAACAATTCAGTAGATGACGTATCTAAGGAAGATGGTTATTTTGGAAATCCGCTTTTAAGAATTGCCTTTCCACCGGAAGTAAGTCAGGTAGAGACTTTTCTGAGAAATGCCGGATTAGGTGCAGTTGTTGATGAGGCTGTCTTGGGTATAAACCGTGCAGCAGAAGATGCGGCTACAGAAGCAAGGCCAATATTCATGAATGCTATATCAAACATCACAATAGCCGATGCATTTAGTATACTAAATGGAAATAATACGGCTGCAACTGATTATTTAGTTCAGCAAACCCGTTCAGATTTATTTAATTCATTTCGTCCAAAAATTGAAAACAGCCTAGATAAGGTAGGCGCTAATAGTCAATGGAATTCTGTAACAACCAGCTACAATAACTTAAATCCTTTTTCTCCGGATGTTGAAACCGATTTAGCCGGATATACTACAGACAAGGCTTTAGATGGTTTATTTCTAAAAGTAGGACAAGAAGAAGAGAAAATTCGTGAAAATCCATCTGCAAGAGTAAATGATATCCTTCGAAGAGTATTTGCTGAGCAGGATTAATTTAGCCTTAATAAATTTCTTAAAACCCCTGTCAGTAGAATGTCAGGGGTTTTTTATGTCATTTTATCAAAAAAAATAAAAATTAAATTTTTTATTCTGTAAAACTTCGTACATTTGCAACGGAGAGTTGGCAGAGTGGTCGAATGCGGCGGTCTTGAAAACCGTTGTGCCAGCGATGGCACCGGGGGTTCGAATCCCTCACTCTCCGCTTCTTTTTCTTCCTAAATCACCACCCCTTTTATATTTTTGTATTCTTTGAGAACTGTTGTCTAAATTGATTTGCAAATTTGTACATTTTATTTAACAAGTATGCATTTAAAAAATTGATATCTCAATGTATAAATTTTATTAAAAGTGCGAGATTATCAGTATTTAATTAAAAATGTTTATATTAGAAACAATCAAGTCTTTGATAAAAAGCTCAGTAAACTGCTTTCATTAACTTAGACTTTCATTCAATAACTTTAAAGCTCTTTTGTGAAAGAAATAAATTTAAAAAACTACGAACGGAAATTAATACTTAGAAATACCAAGGAAGAAGATTTTGACCAAATTCTGGAAATGCAAAAAGTATGTTTTCCGGGTATGGATCCCTGGATAAAAAGCAATCTTGAAAATCAAATGAAAATTTTCCCTGAAGGTCAGTTTGTAATTGAATCAGAAGGGAAAATTGTAGCTTCTTCCAGTTGCCTGATTATTGATAATGAACAATATGGAATGGACCATACCTGGGAAGAAATTTCTGATGATGGAAATATTTCAAACCACAATGAAGATGGTGATATCTTATATGGTATTGAGCTCATGGTTCATCCGGATTTCAGAGGGATGAAACTTTCTTCCAGAATTTATGAAGCCCGAAAAGAGCTTGTAAGAGATTTAAACCTTCGATTAATAAGAATTGGTGGGCGCTTACCCGGATACAACAACTATAAAGATAAAATGAAGATCCGGGAATATGTAGACAAAGTAACTTCTAAATTAATTTTTGATCCGGTTCTTACCCCACAATTGTCCAATGGCTTTTCTTTAAAGCGTATTATACCCAAATATCTGGAAGATGATTTGGATTCTGGAGGATATGCTACAGTATTAGAATGGAGTAATTTTGAGTATAGGAGAGATGAGGGGAAAAAATATCTTGCTTCACAGCCGGTTAGAATTTGTATTGTTCAGTATCAAATGAGACCTGTCAATAATTTTGATGAATTTTCACATCAATGTGAATATTTTGTAGATGTTGCCTCCGGTTACAGAAGTGACTTTATAGTTTTTCCGGAAATTTTTACTTTACAACTACTTTCTTTTTTACCTAAAGAGCGTCCCGGTTTAGCTGCGAGAAGACTTGCAACTTTTACACCTCAATATTTGGAGTTGTTTTCTAATTTGGCTATTCGGTACAACATTAACATTGTGGGCGGATCTCATTTTACTGAAGAGGATGAAAAACTCTATAATATAGCCTATTTTTTCAAACGCAATGGAGAAATTTGCAAGCAATACAAACTCCATATTACCCCCAATGAACGTAAATGGTGGGGAGTCTCTGAAGGAAATAAAGTTGAAGTTTTTGACACTGACAGAGGCAAAATTGCCATTCAAATTTGTTATGATGTCGAGTTTCCTGAACTAACGAGAATTGCAGTTGAAAAGGGAGCCAGAATCATTTTTGTACCTTTTTGTACTGATGACAGACAAGGTTATTTAAGAGTTCGATATTGCGCACAAGCCAGATGTATTGAAAATCAAATTTTTGTTGGAATTGCCGGAACAGTAGGTAATCTTCCTCAGGTTGAAAATATGGATATTCAATACGCTGAATCCGGTATTTTTACTCCTTCAGACTTCATGTTTGCCAGAGATGCCATTGCAGGAATTTGTACTCCAAACGTAGAAACCGTTATCATAAACGAGCTGGATTTAGAAATGCTGAGAAGAAACAGATTAAGAGGTACGGTTACAAATTGGAATGACCGAAGAAGAGATTTATATAAAGTGATTTACAAAGGAGAATAATTAATATCCGCCTTTATATTTTCTAAAAAACCACTCTAAGGATAGTATTGAAATCAATACAAAGAATAACCATTTCAGGTTTATTACCGGTAAGGTTTCAAATCTGGTATAAATAACCGGTCTAAGTGCCGGTAAATTCTCAATGGTTTCTCCTAAAGCATTTAACTGCCCCGGGAAAAACATTTGTCCGCCGCTTTCTTCACTTAGCTGATATAATAGTTTGTGGTCTGCCCTCGTATGCAAAGCTTCCAATTGAATCGGAGAAACTACAAATTGTCCTTCATAGGTATAATCATTAGCGCCTAATCTTGTAGTTGCAGTATATGTATAATTTCCGGCAGAAAAAAGACCTGCATTCAGAGAATATGCATTTGACGTTTTTGAAAACAGAAACGGATAGACATTTTCCTCTTCATCTTTTATTTCAATTTCGACATCGGGCTCATTAACGGTTTCCATGGCTTCATTAAACAATTCAGCTGAAAAGCGAACAGCCTCAAGCTCGGAAAAAATATTTTGCTGAGGTGTAGCTCTGAATCGTCTCCGGTCTTCCCGAACTGCTAAATACTGTATACTTTGATGAATGAGTTCTTCCGTTTTTTCATGATTTCCATTTTGTAAAAAATCATACATTTTCCAACGCCAAAAGCCCTCTCCGGTTAATACCGCAGTTCTGTTACCACGATCCATCCCATAGATTAAAAGCGGATAGTCAGTGTCTACAGAGCCGATACGCTGATGCATTAATACCTGAGCACCCCCACGAACTGTATATTGTCCAAATGGTACTTTTAAAGGAGGAAATCGCCTGAATACATTTACAAAGTTATCGCTTAATGTAAATAGGGAAAAACTTCCGTCAACTACTGCTGTAGCTTCATTATAACCTCTGGCATTTTCAATATTCAGTATATTTTGGACACTGTTAAATCGATTTAAATTACTTTGACCCCCTAATACATACATGACAGATGTACCGGAAGCTGCAATTCGTTCAGTCAGTTGAGGGATTTGACGGACATTTCCGGGAATCTGATGTAAAATGAGTAAATCAAAAGTATCTAATTGAGGAATATCTTCATCTGATTTTAAGTAAAAAACATTTGCTTCGTAATTTTCATTTTTTTCAGCCAATCTCTTAAAAGCTGAAATATCGGGATGAGGAGTCAAACTTAAAATAGCTATTTGCTGACGGCTGTCCAAAACTTCTACAAAAAATTCATTGAAATTATTAGCTTCTGTAAACTCCCCTTCTAAGGGCACAAGCTCAAGTTCTAAATGCATTAGACCTGCTTCTTCAGAAGAAACGACAAACTCATATTCTTCTATAAAGCGGTCTCCTTCAAACTCGACTTGAGTTTCTTCAATAATTTCATTAGTCTTAAGGTTGCGTAGTCTCAGTACAGTGTTTCTACCATCAGCATTATTGCCGATTACATCTACTAAAACATTAAACATATCACCGGAATAGACAATTCTGTTAAAGCGAACATTTTCAACCTGTAAATCAAAGCCCGATACAGTATCACCAAGGGCAACAGTCATTATCGGAGCCGGTAGTCTTTGTGACTGAAAAACCGGATTTTGTCCACGATTGTATAAGCCATCGGAAGCTAATACAATTGCTCCTACATTTTGATTAATAAAGCGATCATATAATGTAGAAAATGCACCGGATAAATTCGTAGCTTTTTCATCAAACAATTTATTAAAACCCTCTGTAGTAGATTCGCCCAATGACCAAACTCTCACGTCATAGTTTGCCGAAAGCTGTTGATATAATTCATCCCATTCATTTAAGTAATTTGCTAACTGTAATGAATCTGTCAATAAATTAACGCTTTCTGAATTATCGTGGAGTAGGATTATTTTAGGGTCTTCAGTCTCTGCTTGAGAAGTACGTACAAAAGGTGAAAAAAGTAAAATAACCAGTAATGTAATCAAAATAAATCTGGCACCGGCCATAAACCATTTCCAAATCTTCTCATTTTTTGTATTCCCAAAACTTGATTCCTTATAATATAGGGCAGCGGAAAATATTAATCCGGCAAAAATTGCAATAAGCAAAAACCAAACAGGCACAGAAAGGAACACTTGTAGTGTTAATATCATTAATTTAATCTTATAATTTTCAAGCTACTTAATAAACCAATAATGCAAAGATTTATTTTACTTGCAGCTATACGGGAAAATGAATAAATATACATTATCTACTTAAACCGCCGCAGATACTTACAACTTGTCCTGTTATATATGAAGCATCATCCGACCCCAGGAAGGCGGCTAATTTTCCGATTTCAGAGGGTTTTCCTAATCTTTTAAGAGGAATACTATTTAAGAAATCTTTTTTCGCATCTTCTCCCAAAGCATCAGTCATATCCGTTTCTATAAAACCCGGAGCTATAACATTACAACGAATATTGCGGCTACCTAATTCAGCGGCTATACTTTTAGAAAAACCAATCACACCCGATTTAGAGGCTGCATAATTAGATTGTCCGGCATTTCCACTTAAGCCAACTATAGAAGAGATATTAATAATAGAACCATTCCTTTGTTTCATCATAGGTCTGGCAACATGCTTTGTCAGATTAAAAACACTTTTCAGATTTACATCCATGATATCATCCCATTGATTTTCTGACATACGCAAAATGAGATTGTCTCTTGTAATGCCGGCATTATTTATCAATATATCAATTTTCCCAAAAGTATTTATAACGTCATTAACTAAAGTTTCAGCCTCAGAGTAGGAAGATGCATCAGACTTGAAGCCTTTAATTTTATTTTGATTTGCTGAAAAACGCTCTTCTAAAGAAGTTGCTTTTGATTCAGAAGAAACATAAGTGAATGCAACATCGGCACCGGCTTTCATAAATTCTTCAACCATGCCCTCACCTATTCCTCTGGTACCGCCTGTTATTAAAGCTACTTTTCCATTAAGCATAATATATTTTTTTAGTTAAAAAAAAGGCTACAATACCGTGAATACCATAATAATCACTGTAAAATAGCCTTTATTATTCAATTATACAGAAGCTTTGTGCTTCTTGAGAGCTTCTGCCATAGTTGCTCCGATATTTGCAGGAGATTCTACAACATGTAATCCACATTCAGCCATAATCTTCATTTTTGCAGATGCCGTATCATCTTCTCCACCAATTATAGCACCGGCATGTCCCATTGTTCTTCCGGCCGGGGCTGTTTGACCTGCAATAAATCCTACAACCGGCTTTGTGCCAAATGCCTTTATCCATTGTGCAGCTTCAGCTTCCATTGTTCCACCTATTTCTCCAATCATGATAATCCCTTCCGTCTTATCATCTTCCATTAATAACTGTACAGCTTCTTTGGTAGTTGTTCCAATAATCGGATCACCTCCAATTCCAATACAAGTAGATTGGCCAAGTCCTGCTTTTGTTACCTGATCTACAGCTTCGTAAGTTAAGGTTCCTGAGCGTGATACAATACCTATGGTTCCCGGATTATGAATAAAACCCGGCATAATGCCAACTTTGGCTTCACCGGGAGTCATTACACCCGGACAATTAGGACCAATCAGCCTACATTTTTTTTCTTTAATATACTCTTTGGCTTTTACCATATCCTGTACCGGAATACCCTCAGTAATAGTTATAATTACTTTTATACCTGCATCAGCTGCTTCCATAATAGCATCAGCTGCAAATGGAGGAGGAACAAAAATAATGCTTACATCAGCGCCTGCCTTTTTTACTGCATCTTCTACAGTGTTAAAGACGGGTCTGTCAAGATGCGTTTGACCGCCTTTACCCGGGGTAACACCACCGACAACATTTGTTCCGTACTCTATCATTTGCTGTGCATGAAAAGTACCTTCACTACCTGTAAATCCCTGAACTATTACTCTGGAATTTTTATCTACTAAAACACCCATTTATATTTTTTTAAACAATTAATAAATCTCCGCTAAATTAGTTTTTTCAAAACTTTGACACAATATTTTATCGCATTTAGTTTCAGCTTTTTTTATTTTTTTTCGGCTTTCTCTTTTAAACTTCTCAAAAATTTTGAGGCAAAAACAAAATCTTTTAGTTCAGGATTTGTAGATTCCAAAATTTCCTCTGAACTGCCTTCCCAGTGTTTTTTTCCTTTATGAAGAAATAAAATCTTATCCCCCATTCCGATAACCGAGTTCATATCGTGCGTGTTTATAACCGTTGTGATATCATACTCCTTCGTTATATCATAGATTAATTCATCAATAACAATTGATGTCTTGGGGTCTAAACCGGAATTTGGCTCATCACAAAATAAATACTTGGGTTTTAAAACTATTGCCCTGGCTATTCCAACACGCTTTTTCATACCACCACTGAGTTCTGAAGGCTTTTTCTTATTACTTCCTATGAGATTGACTTTTTCAAGGCAAAAATTGACCCTTTCCATTTTCTCTTTAATGCTAAAGTCTGAAAACATATTTAGGGGAAATAGTATATTTTCCTCTACTGTCATTGAGTCAAAAAGAGCCGTTCCCTGAAATAACATTCCAATTTGCTTTCTAATATCTTTTTTCTCCTCGGTATCCATTTTACTAAAATCTTCACCGCCATATTCAATTGAGCCCTCTGATATAGGGTGTAATCCAACCAGACATTTCATTAAAACGGTTTTCCCACTACCACTTGCTCCAATTATTAAACTACACTCCCCCGGTTTAAAAACAGATGAAATGTCATTTAAGACCTCAACATTACCAAAACTTTTGAATACGTTTTTTATTTCTATCATAATAAAAGCCAGGCTATTAAATAATCTGCTATAATAATACTGATGCTGCTAATCACAACCGCACGGGTACTTGCATTTCCTATTTCCAAAGCGCCCCCACTGGCATAAAAACCCTGATAGCAGGAAATAGATGTGAGTAAAAATGAAAAGACAAGAGCCTTCATAAGCATCACAAAAACATTAAAAGGTACAAATGCGTCCTGTAATCCCATTATGTATTCGTCTCCTGTCATATAACCGGAAAAGATACCGGCAAACAAACCTCCCAAAATACCCAAAAAAGCAGAAATGATAACTAATAAAGGAATAACTATAACAGCTGCAAGAATTTTAGGTCCAATTAAAAAAGCTGTAGTATTTACACCCATTATTTCCAAAGCATCAATTTGCTCTGAAATACGCATACTACCCAAATTAGATGCTATATTGGAACCCACCTTTCCTGCCAGGAGTAAACAACTAATTGTTGGAGCCAACTCAAGAATCATAGAATCTCTTACTACAAAACCTACCCACCAAATCGGGACGAAAGAATCGGCAAGCTGATAAGCAAATTGAACAGCAGTTACAGCACCAATAAAGAGTGATATTATTGCAATAATACCTAAAGAACCAATACCTATATCATCCATCTGACGAAAAGCTTCTTTAGTGTAAAGTGTAAAATTTTCAGGTTTTACAAATAAACTTTTTATCAATAAAAAATATCTTCCCAGATGAAATAATGCGTCCATTTCTTTAAGTAAATTAGTGCAAAAATGATAATTTATTTTGTTACTTCAATGATTTTTAAACAAAAGATAAGGTACACCATTGAATTTGATATTTGTTCTTTCATTTAGTTAAGTGTAACTTTGGCTTTTATAAAATAATTTTATGAATATTTTAATCAGTGGTTCGAGCAGAGGTATTGGAAGAGCAATAGCTGAATATTTTGCTTTGAAAGGTTTCAATATAATGATTTGCTCAAGAGACGAATCCAAACTGGAAGAGGCTAAAACCCGATTAATAAACTTAAATAATTCTGTAAATGTGCTAACCTTTCAATGTGATCTTTCTAAAAAAAATGAAGTTGAAGACTTGGTTGATTTTATAAAAGTCCAATGGAAAGAAGTAAATGTGTTTGTAAATAACGCAGGCAAATATCTTGAAAAAGAATTGTTTGAAGAAAGTGATGATGAGTTTGAGAATTTATTAAAAGTCAATTTACATAGTGCGTACTTTTTAACCAAAAAGATATTGCCGTTGATACCTGAAAACAGAAAATCACATATTTTTAACATGGCTTCGGTCGCAGGCATAGAAGCTAAAAAGAACTGTGGGGCATACTCAATCAGCAAGTTTGCTTTAGTAGGGTTTTCAAAAGTTTTGCGGGAACACCTAAAGTTAAAAGGTATAAGAGTTACTACTTTAATTCCCGGTGCTGTTATGACAGATTCCTGGAAAGGCATTGATATTGTCAAGGAGCGAATTATGGAAGCTGAAGATATCGCTGCTAATATTTATAATATCTATACACTTTCTGAAAAAACCGTCGTTGAAGAAATTGTTTACAGACCTTTTTTAGGAGATATAGAGTAATAAATTTTTAAACTGAATAGAGTTAACCTTGTTAATTCAGTAATAAAAAAACAATGAAAGTTAAACCAAAACCTAATGAAAAAAAGTACTGCTTGAGCTTAAGCAGATATGAACGATTTAAAACCAGAGAAGTAAATATAGGTGATGTTATTTTAGGTGGGAATCATCCGATACGCATACAGTCTATGACAACCACAGACACTATGGACACTGACGCGACTGTGGAACAAAGTATACGGATTATTGAAAAAGGAGCTGATTATGTAAGAATCACCGCCCCCAGTAAAAAAGACGCAGAAAACTTAAAACTAATAAAAGAAAAATTAGTCGAAAAAGGTTATCATACTCCACTTATTGCTGACATTCACTTTACCCCCAATGCGGCAGACTTAGCCGCCGATTACGTGGAAAAAGTTCGTATAAACCCCGGCAATTATGCTGATAAAAAGAAATTTGATTTCATAGAGTATACGGATGAAAGCTATCAGGCTGAAATAGACAGAATTGAAAAAAGATTCATACCTCTGGTTGAAAAACTTAAAAAGAATAAAAAAACCTTAAGAATAGGAACAAATCATGGTTCACTCTCCGACAGAATTATGAGTCGCTTTGGTGACACTCCCCTCGGAATGGTCGAGTCGGCACTTGAGTTTGTAAGAATGTGCAGAAAAGTTGACTACCATGATATAGTATTATCAATGAAAGCCAGTAATACTCAGGTAATGGTTCAGGCCTACAGGCTTTTAATATACCGGATGTTGCAGGATGGTTATGATTATCCGGTTCATTTAGGAGTTACAGAAGCCGGCGATGGTGAAGATGGCAGGATAAAGTCAGCCGTTGGTATAGGTACTCTTTTGGAAGATGGAATAGGTGATACAATCAGAGTTTCGTTAACTGAGGAACCTGAATTTGAAATCCCTGTGGCCCGAAAATTAGCAGACCGATATAAAGATTTTAAAAGAAATGATTTACCGGAAATTAACAGTTTACCTTACAATCCTTATGAATACAATAAAAGAAAGACGAATCCTGTAAATATTATTGGTGGTGAAAATGTACCGGTAGTTATTTCCGATTTGTCCGGGGAAAAGGAAATAGACAGAAAGCTCCTTAAAAAAATTGGCTATCATTTCCTCCCGGAGCTTGACAAATGGAAGTTGGGAGATCAGGCTCCTGATTACTTATATACAGCTAAGTTTCACGAAAACCTGAAGTTACCGGGTTCAGCAAAAGTGATTTTAGATTACCCGGAGTGGTTAAAAGTTAAAGATTCCTTTAAATATATTTATCCGATTTTAACGTCTGATCAATACTTGAAATTAGATAGTGTTTCAGAGGATTTGTTTTTTATAAGTTGCTCTCTTGAAGATATCGATGAACACTTTATTAATAAACTTAAAAAAGACAATAATGCCGTTCTCGTTTTAGAATATGATCCGGTAAACAGAATGGCAAAACAACGTTTAGCCTTTATAGAACTTATGAATCAAAGTGTAGAAATACCGGTCATTATTAAAAACAAATACGAGTTTTCTGATGCAGATGATTTAACTTTATTTTCTGCCATTGACTTTGGAGCATTATTTATAGATGGAATGGGAGATGGAATTTGGAATGTTGCTGCGAATATTCCTATTCATACTATCAACAGAATAAACTTCGGCATTTTACAAGCCAGCAGAACCAGAATTTCTAAAACAGAATATATTTCCTGTCCCTCCTGTGGAAGAACTCTTTTTGATTTGCAGGAAACAACTGCTAAAATTAAAGAAAAAACGCATCACTTAAAAGGAGTAAAAATTGGAATTATGGGTTGCATAGTGAACGGCCCCGGCGAAATGGCAGATGCAGATTTTGGATATGTTGGAAGCGGAGTCGGAAAAATCACTTTGTATAAAGGAAAAGAAGTTGTTAAAAAGAATGTCAATTCTGATGTTGCTGTAAACGAATTAATTCAACTGATAAAAGACAATGATATGTGGGTTGAAGAAGAAAAAAACAAATAATATGAATGAAAAAGAGCTGATTGAAGTATACAATGAAACTATAAGAATTGCCCATTTAGCCGGAGAGCATATTTTCAAATATAAAAATGCAATAGAAAATCTTAAAATAGTAGAAAAAGATCTAAATAGCCTGGTATCAAAGGTCGATACTGAAACAGAAGAGTTAATAGTTAATGCACTCCGGGAGATTTTACCGGAATCTACCTTTCTGACTGAGGAAGAAACAGTAGTTCAGGAAAAAGGGGAATATACATGGATTATTGATCCGCTTGACGGCACCACCAATTTTTTGTTTGGGATACCGGTATTTGCTGTTTCAATAGCACTGCAACATAATGGGGAAACTATTTTAGGAGTAATTCATGAGGTAAATCACTCTGAAACCTTTTCTGCACATAAATATTCAAACGCAAAGCTTAATGGAAATGAAATTCAGGTAAGTGAGAAATCGAATATAAATGCTTGTCTTTTTGCTACCGGTTTTCCTTACTATGATTTTTCAAAAACAAGTGCATACATGAATATCCTTTCTCATCTTGTAAAAAATAGCCGTGGAGTCAGAAGAATGGGTTCTGCTGCAGTTGATATGGCATATGTTGCTTGCGGCAGATTTGATGGCTTTTTTGAATATAGTCTCCAAGCATGGGATGTAGCAGCAGGTGCTTTTATTGTTCAAAAAGCCGGTGGAAGTGTTTCAGACTTCCGGGGAAAAGATGATTATCTCTACGGCAAAGAAATAATAGCAGCAGGCAGCAATATTTATCCTGACTTTTTCAAATTGATAAATACTGAAATTGCTTAAAAAATCCCTGTAAATTAGTGGGTTTTAGTCATTGAAGCAGGAACTACTAAAATAAAATCTGCTAAATCTTTCCACTCAGAGTTCCATTCTGTACCCGGATCTCCCTCTACCGTCGAAACAGTAGATATACGTGCGTTAATATTGTAATTGTTCAAATACCACACTATACCCTCTTTGTTATTAGAATGGTAAGCACCATTTATATGAAAAATAAATGCCCGTAACTCTCTGAAGTTTTGGAAAATATTATGTGCCATCGTTGCATCTTTAATTGCCTGGGCATTTACAAAGTTTTCGCCACTCATACCATGATGATTCCCTGACATGGATTCTAACAAAACTTTATAAGAAGGTAATTCAAAATCAACTTTAACCGGTTGGGGAGCTATCCATCTTGATGAGCGCTCATCTAATTTTTTCAGAGATTCCATTCCATTATGCGCAACCATACTGGCATACCTTCTTGGAATATTACTGGCAAAAACATGAACCCTGTTCTCCTTTGCAAATTCTATCAACGGTTTAATATCAGTTTTGTAATTAGGCCACAGTCTGGCTTCACTCTCAAAATTCCTTTCTGATATCAGTCCGCTTAGATATTCATTCAAAATGACTTGATTATCTGCTTCAAACATTTCCATGCCTAAAACAAGCTTTCCTCCCATTTTGCTGTGCAAATCTCTAAGTAATTCATATTGAAACCAATGAGCAATTGCATTATTATGCAGTTCTCCGAAAAGCAAAATTTCGGTTCTCATAATATGCTCAAGCATTCTTTCGTAGGTTTGCTCATTTCCTTGACCATCATACCATTTGAAAGCTTTTTTTGACTCAGCTCCAAGGCTTATAAATACCGAACAAAAAATGAAATAGAATAATAGCAAATACTTAATCATGATATATTTT
The DNA here is from genome assembly GCA_007695095.1 of Chitinophagaceae bacterium. Lineage (NCBI taxonomy): Bacteria > Pseudomonadati > Bacteroidota > Chitinophagia > Chitinophagales > Chitinophagaceae > Chitinophagaceae bacterium. The sequence goes on from REEL01000147.1 coordinate 23,743, forward strand.
TTATTTAAAGGTAAAATTAAACTTTTATTTAAAAAAATGATAGTGACAGTTTATATCTTTAGCATTCTTTTTTAGTGTCCCTTTTTATTCACCAAAGAACTATTTAACTGTAAATTTATGAAAAAAGGATTTTCAAGTATCTGTATAGACGATCATATAAATGGATTCTTGCCGGAAAACATTCATACTCCACCAATATATGCAGGCAGTACATTTGTCTACCCATCAATTGAGAAAGCAATAAAAGTGTTTAAGGGTGAAGACAAAAGTTATATTTACAGCCGATGGAATAATCCCGGAGTTGCATTAATAGAAAGTAAAATTGCTTTACTGGAAGCCTACACTACAGAAAATATAATTAATGACTATAGTGCTCTTGCATTCTCTAGTGGAATGGCAGCTATACAAAGTCTTTTAAACAGCTTATACTTAAAAAGTGGAGATAGCATAATTGCACAAGGAAATATATATGGCACTACAGTTGAATTAATGGATACGATTTATAAAAATGCAGGTATAAACATTATCTACGAAGACTTTGACAATGCGGATAAGGTGCTGAATTTAATCAGCAAAACAAAGAATTTAAAAGTGGTTTATTTGGAATCGCCGGCAAACCCTACCCTATCTTGTTATGATATTAAAAAATATTCAAAGGCAGCTGCTGATGCCGGTGCTTTTTCGATTGTTGATAATACTTTTTCAACTCCTTACTTTCAGCGTCCTTTGCAATCGGGTGCTGATTTTGTAATACATTCCACCACTAAATTTCTCAATGGACACGGAACTGCTCTGGGTGGTTTTGTAATAAGTAAACATAAACAACACATAGAAGATAAATTATACACAATAAGAAAGGTTACAGGAAGTATAATGAGCGCAACAGATGCATGGCATTTGAACAATGGGCTGAAAACTTTAGAAATCAGAATGGAAAAACATCAGCAAAACAGCTTAATTCTGGCAAAATTCCTTTTAGAGAATAAATTTATTGATAAGGTTCACTATCCGGGTATTGAAACAAATAAGTATCACCAATTAGCTAAAGAGCAAATGTTTGGTTTTGGTGGAATGATGTCTTTTAATTTAAAAGGAAATATGGAAACTGCCGTTCGGTTTATGAAAGCAATTAAATTTTGTAAAATCACAGCTTCTCTGGGCACTCCGGATACACTAATTCAGCATCCTGCATCTATGACACATATTAAAGTACCCAAAGAACAACGATTAGCATATGGAATTAATGATACACTAATCAGAATATCTGTAGGAATGGAAGATATAAAAAATATTAAGGAAGACATTCTTAATGCCCTTCATGTTGCTAATAATGAAAAAATATAAATAGTCTAAAAGTATTTAAAAGGCTGAATAATTAGCTTAAAAAACTAATTATTTTCATATTTTTGGACTCAAAACAAGAAAAACACATGCAGAAAATTACTATAGCAAAAGGAGATGGAATAGGGCCGGAAATAATGGAGGCTACGCTTAAGATTATAAAAGCAGCCGGAGCGCAAATTGAAACGGAAGAAATCGAAATAGGAGAAAAAGTATATTTATCAGGAAATTCATCAGGGATCTCTGAGAATGCCTGGGATATAATTGACAGAAATAAAGTTTTTCTGAAAGCACCTATCACTACCCCTCAGGGTGGCGGATATAAAAGTTTAAATGTTACTATAAGAAAAATGCTGGGCCTATACTCAAATGTAAGACCTTGCCAAAGTTTGCATCCTTTTGTGGAAACCAAACACCCTAAGCTGGATATGGTAATCATAAGGGAAAATGAAGAAGATTTATATGCCGGAATTGAACATCAGCAAACTCAGGAAGTTATTCAATGTCTCAAACTAATTAGTAAGCCGGGTTGCGAAAAAATAATCCGCTATGCTTTTGAGTATGCCCGTCAATACGGGAGGAAAAAAGTCACCTGTTTCACTAAAGATAATATCATGAAGCAGACTGATGGTACTTTTCACAAAATTTTTGATGAAATAGCCAAAGAGTATCCGGAAATAGAAAATGAGCATTGGATAATTGATATTGGAGCAGCCAGAGTTGCTGCAAAACCGGAAATTTTCGATGTAATCGTTACTTTAAACCTTTACGGAGATATAATTTCTGACATTGCTGCTGAAATTGCCGGTTCGGTTGGTATTGCAGGCTCTTCAAATATCGGTGAAAATCATGCTATGTTTGAAGCCATTCACGGCTCTGCACCTGATATTGCCGGTCAAAAAATTGCAAATCCTTCCGGTTTACTGCAAGGAGCTGTTATGATGTTAAACCACATTGGTCAGGGAATTGTAGCTGAAAAAGTACATAACGCCTGGTTAAGAACCATAGAAGAAGGCATACATACAGCTGATATCTATAAAGACGGAATCAGTAAAAAGAAAGTAAATACCGATGACTTTGCAAGTGCTGTAATTAGTAACCTCGGGAAACTTCCTGAAAAGTTTAAAGCAGCAGATTTCAGTAAAGCCAGCGGACAACTGACTGTTAAAAAATATGAAAAGAAAACACCCGCTAAAAAAGATTTGTATGGTGTTGACTTATTTGTAGATTGGAACGGAACAAATCCCAATGAAATCGGAGAAAAGCTGAATCAGATAAAATCTGCAAACTTAAGTCTCAGCATGATTACCAACAGAGGTATTAAAGTTTGGCCACAAGGCTTTAAAGGCACTTTTTGTACTGACCACTGGAGATGTCGCTTCAAGCCTACATCTGAAAATGTTGAGATAAATAAAACTGAAATCATTAGTCTGCTGGAGCAAGCAAATAATATAGGTGTTGATGTTGTAAAAACAGAAAACCTCTATAAATTCGATGGTGAAATTGCTTTCTCTCTCGGACAGGGACAGTAATTACATATTGGGTAATAATTCCAATGCTTCATGGCTTCCGGTATAATTGAACTCTTGTTCATTTACACTGAAAGTTTTAATTACATTTTCGTAGCAACAACAACAATATTCCGGATACTTCCCTTGAATCTTAACATCTTTTATCTCAAAAAACAGATCTTCAGATGCAGGGCTAAGGATGTGATAGATATAATTTGACGGGTTCTCGTAAGTAGCAAATGGAGTCCAGTAACCTAAAATAAATTCAGGTAGAACGTCTGTAAGGCATACGGAGTCTATATATTCATCGGTATTATCAACATTAAACTTCAATATAAATACACTATCCTCTTCAGAAAGGCTAAAATCTGAAAGATTCAAACTAAAATGAATTCCGTCTATAAAATTTACATCCGGTGCATCACAAATTTCAAATCGACAATTTTTAGAGCAAGAAATACTTATAACTGTCAATAAACTCAATAAGAATAAACGGTAAATAGAATTTCTTGCATTCATAATTTAAAATTATCTGAGTAAAGTAACATTCCCTGAAAGTGTATTCGTTTGACCGGTTTGATCTTTTACTACCATATAATATACATAAACGCCAATCGGTTGCTCTACTCCCTGAAAATATCCATCCCAGGGTGTTGGGTTGTCATGAATCAATTGGCCCCATCTGTTATAAATTTTAAATTCTAAAACTTCAAGAAATGCAGCCGGGACTACAAAAAGTTTATCATTTACACCATCACTGTTAGGCGTAAAAGCTGTTGGAACCATATAATCATAACTTCTGATAAAAACAGTAAAATTATCTTCTTCAACACAACCTGTATTTAAATCCGTTACTTCCACATTGTAGGTAGTAGTTGTTCCGGATACAGCTACCGGAGCCTGAATACCTGCATTATCTAATGTGTTTGACGGTGTCCATACAAAGTTGTAGTTTCCTGTAGGAATAACTTCCACATTTAATGCTGCCGGTTCACCTGCATCCAGTGTATCTGTAGGGCCTAAAACTTCAATTGTAAAGCCATCCGGAGCTTCAACTGTGAAATTTTGTATCGTCTGACAACCATTTACATCTGTAAGCTCCAAACTATAAGATCCGGGCGAAAGATTCTCTGCCTGAACACCACTTTGTCCATCTGACCAAGCGTAGGTAAAAGGTTCCTCACCACTTAACGCAATGGCTTCTGCTATGCCTGTACAATCTTGTACAAGTGTATTAACATCTGCCGTAACTTCATATTGAAAATCTATTTCTATCGTATCAATATTTATACAATTCTCAGTATCTGTAACAGTTACCGAATAAAGTCCCGGTAAGAGTTCTTCTAAGGTCTCTGTATCGTTAGTTCCGTTTGACCAGGCTATAGAATAAGGAGAATGCGGACCTACAATGTCTACAGATGCAGTTCCTGAGGGATTTTCTTCGCAAAAAGCATCTGTACCGCTAAGACTTATCTCCGTAAAATCAAAGCTTAAGTCTGCTGAAGCTGTATCCGTATTTCCACATAAATCTGTCACAACAAACTGCATACTTTCAACTTCTCCGGAAGGGATAAAAATCTCATTCGTATCCAAATTATAAGGTATCCATTCAAGTTCATAGGGTGGCACGCCAAAACTTCCTATCCCAAGTATTTCAATAGTATCTTCCGGACATATTCCACTGCTGACATCTGTTATTACAAACAACTCTGCCTCTACAGTTCTCGCTTCAACAGTGATTGTCCAGTTTGCCGGTATAATGTTATGACATATAGTAAGGCAGCCCTGAGGTGTATTTCCTGAAGCACATTCAGTACAGTGGTAAGTTCGTAGTTCGAAAGCCATTTCGTGATCCGGGCAGCTTGGGGGTAAACAGGAAATAGCATTAAATGCATCATTAATAGTCACATTGCAGGAACCCGGATTTAATGACTGAGGCAAAGAATCACAATTCGCTAAACCTGTAGAACCACAAGGTCCTAAAAGTCGGGTGTATGCATCAATCATTCTGCAACCATCACCTAAGCCACAACCCTGAGGTTGGGAATCTACTCTGAAATTTGTTGACATACCAACTAATGTTGACATACCGGGAACTGTAATATTCCAGGTGGTTGTGCAAAAATTTGTAGGTATGTTTAAGCTTGGATGCATACAATTTGTATTCGCTGTAAAAGGAATAAAATTAGGACTGCTGTAACTATAAGTAACACTAATTAGAGGGTCAATAATTACCGGATAAACCCTTTCATTTGCCTTCAGCCAATTAGCATCGATGACAAATTCTAAAATGTAATATCCCTTTTTCTTTAAAATTCGATAATATGCCGGTCTTTCTGCTGAAGCTGACTGATTCAACCCGCTGTCAAAGGAGAGCGGACTAGAAATACTTACAGCCTGTCTGCCATTTTCATCTATAATTTCAATACCTCCATACCAACCACCGTCACCCATTTCAATGCCTTCCCCTTTTTGAGTTTGCAAAACCCATCCCTCAGGCAAAATTAATTTGTCTTGTATAATCAATGATTCAGCATCTGCTAAATCCTTTGAAAGAGTGTTTAAGATGTATTGAGTTTTATACTGCCCTATTTGTAAAGACTGAATTTCAAAAGACAAATCTGAAAACTCATAATCTAACAAAACGCCCTTTGGAGCATTTTTATATGCTGCCAAATCAGTGTCTTGAAAAATCCTTTCACTATTTTTCACTATACTTATCTCATATGCTGTTTTCCATTCAAATAATTGAATTCCCTCAGTAAATGATTGAAAAGCAGACTTTTCAGTACTGACAATCAAATCTATCGGTTGGTTTACCGTGGAAAAAACGGAATTATTTTCATTTGGGAAAAGCCTGTAGTCTAGAGTTTTCCAAAAACCATCTTCATCTTTAAAATGCATGGGACCAAATGACTGCTGGTAAAAAAAGTGATTATTTCTGCCATCCGGTTTAATATATGTTCGTTCGTGTTCATTTCGCAAATGAATCAACTCAACACAGTTTTCACAATCCGCTCTGAAAGGCTTTGTGGCAAACTCAGGATGTCGGTGAAACTCTTTTGGTACCTGATTAAAAAGTAGTTCTTTTTCATGATTACGCAATGACTCTACTTGAATCGCCTGACTATAATCGGGAGCAAAAATTGAAGTATTAACGTTAATTTCTTCTGCTGCATAAGTAACACTCAGCGAAAAAAAATAAAATATAAATACTAAAAAAAGGATACATCTAAATCTAAAAAACATGTACTTCAATATGATTAACGTAATAATAAAATTTCCCCGGTTTTACTTATATTTTGCCCATCAGGACTTGAAGCTTGTAAAATGTACACATAGTTTCCGGATGGTTGAATACTATTTTTATAAGTTCCGTCCCATTTCATGGAAACATCATTAGTTTCAAAAACCATTTCCCCCCATCTGTTAAAAATCCTAAAATATTCCAGTTGAATATCTCCTTCAACTATAACGCCCGCTGCATTATTTAATCCGCCACTTTTTGGAGAAAAAACATTAGGAACTGCTATACTGAATTCTATGTCTTCCATTTCTTCAACAACTATAGTCATTGAATCTGTGCCTACACAATTATTTTCATCGACAACAGTCAGATAGTAAGTGATAGTTGAGTCAGGAGTAGAAATAGGCTCACATGCTTCCGAATTATCTAAAAACAGAGCAGGCTCCCATATACATGAAAGACCACCTAAAGCTATAAGCTGAACACTTTCACCCTCAGTTATAACTTCATCCTCTCCGGCATATGCAGGCGCATCAGGGTATACAGTCACTAAAACACTGTCCGTATAAACACAATTATTCGTATCGGTAATAGATAACAAATAACTTACCTCTAAATCTATACTTGAATTATTTTCCAAACTAACCTGTGTTTCAGATTGATCTGCATTACTTAATCCGGTATTTGGAGACCAATTGTACGTCAAAGTCTCAATACTTTCACTTCCTAATGTCGCAGAATCTCCATTACAAAAAGCAACATCATCTCCGGCAAGATTTGACGGTATGCTATAAACTTCTACCTCAACTTCCTCTTCTACCGCACATCCAAACTGATTTAAGCTTTGTGCAGTGTATACAGTTGTCTCTCCTGGACTGACACTTACAAAAGCAGAATTTGAAATGGTATCTTCATTTTCAAACCAATAAAACTGACTTCCGGTACTATTTGAAAAAAGTTGTACCGTCTCGCCGGGGCAAATAATAGTATCTTCAACAACTGTCATAAATGGTTTTGGCCTGACCTGAAAATTATTGGAACCTGACACTGATCCACATTCGTTTACAGCATTCACACTTAAGTTCACAAGTCCCTGTGCATCAAAATATACTGTAATCTCATTATTAGAAATATCAATTATTTCACCGTTCGACAAAGACCATTGATAAAAAGTAGTTTCTATAAACTCAACTTTAAAAGTTACTGTATCACCTATACAAATAGGTGTTTGGCCCTGTATATTGACATTAGGTACACCTATCAAATCAACAAAAGCAGAATCTGCCCACTCCTCAACACAACCGTAATTATGTTCCCGTACTGTAAAAGAAAACTGTCCCGGTGTTGAATTGGCCGTATTTATCAATAATGGATTAAACTCCCAGAAAAACGGCAATCCAAAATTGACAACTTCAGAATACCATTCATAATCTGATTCATCATTAAACGGAGAAATTTGAAGTGATATCAAATCCCCGGCACAAAGCACCGAATCTGCCGGAATTATATCCGGGGGTTCTATGGATGGCGCTCCTATCGTCAAATTAACAATTGTACCGAGCACATCATTTTCTGATGTAGAATTTGTGGCCACAATACGCATAAAATAAGGGCCGGGAGCTAATCCGAGCGCCAACAAATCATTTAATGGAGGAGCATAAATAATCAGTGTCGTATCTGAGGTAGCTTCAACAGAGCCTAAAACTCCGGTATTGATTATGAAAAACATTTCCGGATCCAATATTTGTACCTGAAATTCATTGCCCGGTAAATAGACCGCATCCGTATTCCATTCGTTAATATTTATGGTTATTTCAGCTGAATCTCCATACAGTTCATTAATGCAGAGCTGAACGTTTTCAATATCATTGGTCAAAATATCACATTCCCGAATACATATAGGACCATAGGCAAAAGCAAGAGAATCAGGTGTATCAGGACTGGTAGCAAGAATTCTTATATAATATCCACAACCGGGAGGCACTTCCGGTACAATTCCACCTACACTTCCAGGGTCAGAGCCTAAAGAAGGATCATAGGTTTCGTTATCAAAAATTTCACCTATAAAAGTCGGGTCATTAAAACTACCGTTGGAATCGGATAATTCAGCGATATAAAAATTATCAAATTCATAAGCACCCGTACTGAAGAATGGAACAGAAATAATACTATTAATGCACATAGTATCCGGCCCCATATCTATGACCGGTTGTTGTGCCGTTGTCGAATTTCCGCAATCTATGGTTTCTATACAAACACTGGCATTTCCAACTATTTGAGGCACCGGTGATAATCGAACCATCCGTATTCGGTAGCATGATGCAATAGCTGCATTTGTTGGGATAATTAAACTTACAGCACCAATGGTTGTTCCCGGAGCAACGTTAACTACACCTAAACTGGTTGGGGTTGCAAAACTTCCCGTAGCATTGGATATTTGAAAACTAAAAGAACCACCGCATGTAGGTTCTGTAATATTATAGACTACGGTAATTGGATTCCCTCTACATACCGGATTCGGAAATAAAGTTTGAATATTAAATTCAAGACTGGGTGAAGGAGTTCCAACGACAATGATATCATCTACTCCAAAAGAAATCTCATTAGAAGAAGACGAACCACTATTTACCCACCTGAAAGCAAATCTCAAATCAGCTTCGCCATTAAATGCCGGATCTTGAATTGTAGTGTATCTCCAAAGTGGTTGATTGTTATACTTTTGGTTTCCTGTTTGAGTCCATGTGTCTCCCCCGTCAGTACTATAATAAACTTCAGCATAATCATCTGCATTTCCTCCGGCTATATAGAAAAAAGAAAAAATCACATCATCCATACCCAATGTACAAAACCCACCCTGCATTTTTACAAATCTATCGGAAGGTTCATCTGAATCGTAAGAAGCATTAGCTGTCGTACCGCTGCTTGCACTATCGTGTATGTGCAAATACTTACTATTTGGAGCGCCGGTAATAGTTCCGCTGACAACATTTGACTGATCCGGTGTATTCGGATAAATACCCGCACCATCATATTCATTATTTACAATCCAGGTATTCGGACCAAAGTTTTGGGTTGCCAATGAATCATCAACATTTAGTTCAAACTGATGAGTCGCTCCGTTAAAATTCTCTTGAAAAAGCTGAATTGTTTGCTGGGCTTGCAAAGTGACATATCCAAAGCTAAGAAATATGCTTAGAATTGTAAGTTTTAAATAATTACGGGTCATGATTTATATGAATTAGACCCTAAATTTAAATAAAACTACACGGAATTTATGCACTTTAGACAATCTCTTTTAGTAACATCTACACCAAAACTGTCTTTAATTTACTACAAAAACAAAGACTTAATTGAAAAAACTATTCTGCAAACTCTGCTATCGTCTCTCTCGCCCAATTCAATGCAATTGATAGTTGCTGGTTTTTATTTAAAAAACTACTGTCTAGTTCTTTTGCATCTTCCGCCATTCTAAGCGGACTGGTTTCTCGATTTATATCTATACGATCTCTTTCTTCTAAGTTTTTTTGAACAGCTTCCTCTGTGACTTGTATGTTTTTCTCCAGCAATTCTTTTAATCTCCTTTCCGTTCGTACCTCTAAATTTGCCGTCATAAAAATCTTTAACTCTGCATCAGGGAAAACAACTGTACCGATATCTCTCCCATCCATTACAATTCCGGTTTCATTACGCAAAGATTGCTGAATTTCAACCAAAAAACTACGAACCTCAGGCAATGTGCTGACTATGCTTACATTATCGGAAATTTCCATGCTGCGTATTTCATTTTCTATATTTTTACCATTCAGTATGGTTTGCTGAATACCGGTTTCTTTATCAAACTTCAATTCTATTTTTACCTTTTTGAGTGCTTTTTGTAATTCTTCTTTGTTGTTGAAGTTTACTTTTTCGTGTAAAAAAAAGTATGTGATTGCCCTGTACATAGCGCCGGAATCGATATAGACATACTCCAATTCACGAGCAAGCTCTTTTGCTAAGGTTGATTTACCGCAGGATGAATACCCATCTACTGCTATTGTAATTTTTTTATGCATACAGCAAAAATAAAAAAAATAAAAAGGTATTTTTGTTTTTCTTTTTACAGAAGTAATTTATTCATTGATTAAAAAATAAGCGGACTCTGGTATAAAATAAGTTATTTAAACTATGTTTGCCTTCTATTACAAATGATTATAACTATGAGTGATTCTACTTTCAGATTAAAAAAGAGACTTTTTAATAAAAATGAAAAAGAAATTTGGAGCGGTTCACCTAAAAAGGGCTTTTTCTTTCAAAAATCAGACATTTATCCCTTGTTTTTCGGCATATGCTGGCTGACTTTTAGCTTTTATTGGAGTAGTCTTGCCAAAGAAGAATCACCGGAAATGGCGATGGCAGCAATACCGCTGATAATTATTGGATTTTACTTAGTTTTTGGCAGATTCATACTCGATATTATTACCAGAGCAAATACCACTTATCTGATTACTGATAGCCGTTTTATTGTTCAATCCGGTTTTCCTTTTAAAAGTGTCCGTTCATATGATTTAATGTCGCTGAATAATATCCATTTTATTGAAACTTCAGACGGGAGCGGAAATATATTATTTGGAGATCAGGACATGCCGGCACAAACAGAAAACTCTTTTGCTATAAGCTTTTCAAACAAATATTTCAAAGGAATCTATAATATTCAAGACGTGCGAACAGTTAATAATAAGCTTTCTGAAGCAAGAAAGAACCATAATATTAAATAAGTGTTTTCAATAAAATCATCTTTATCATCTTATTTAACCCTAACTTTTTTTAATAAAAAAAAATTGAAACCCCAAATATGAAAAAAAGAGTTTTATTACTAATCTGTATTCCGTTAATCACTTTTTTAAGCCTTACAAATTGCAAGCAAGCTGAGCCTATGGTTTATCCCGAAAGCCGCTTAGATGATGTTTCAGATATTTATTTTGGCGTTGAAGTTAAAGACCCTTTCCGTTGGTTAGAGGATGAAAATTCACCGGAAACCCGGACTTGGGTTAAAAATCAAAATAAATTGACTTTTGATTATTTAGAAAGTATTCCTTTTCGAAATCAAATAAAAGAACGCTTGCATGAGCTATGGAATTTTGAAAGATTTTCAGCTCCTTTTTGGAAAGATAATTACTATTTTTTCAGAAAAAATGATGGAATGCAAAACCAAAGTGTTCTTTATGTCAGTGAAGGTATATCGGGTGAACCAAGGGTATTTATTGATCCCAACGAATTATCAGAGGATGGTACCATATCACTTAACTCAACGGTAATCTCTCACGATGCAAAATATATGGCATATTCAATTTCGAAAGGGGGCTCAGACTGGAACGAGATCTTTGTAAAAGATATTGAAAGCGGCAAACAATTAAGCGACCATATTAAGTGGGTGAAGTTTAGCAGCATTGCCTGGCATGGAGATGGCTTTTACTACAGTCGTTTTGCGGAGCCTGAAAAAGGGAGTGAACTTTCAGCGGCAAATGAATTTCAACAAGTATATTATCATAAACTCGGGACTCCTCAATCAGAAGACCAACTAATTCATCACGATCCGGAAAGACCTCTCCGCAGATTTTCTGTTTCAGTATCTCAGGATGAAAGATTTCTTATTTTATATAAAAGTGAGGCCACAGGCGGCAATGCATTATTTATAAAAGACACACAAAAAAAAGATGAGGATTTTAGGCGTATAATCGGTGAATTTAACCATAGAAACATTTTCATTGGACATGACAACGGGAAGCCTTTAGTCTTGACCAATTATCTTGCTCCGAGATTCAGATTAGTAAAAATAGACCCAAAGAATCCGCAATCTGATAATTGGACAGATCTTATCCCTGAATCTGAAAATGTTTTAACATCTGTATCAAAAATAGGCGGGAAACTCATTAGTATATATTTAAAAAATGTTGCTAACAGAGCTTATGTGCATGAATTAAACGGGGACTTATTGCATGAAATAGAGCTGCCGGCATTGGGTAGTTTAAGTAATTTCAGTGGAAATGAAAATGATAATCATGCATTTTTTACTTTTACTTCCTTTACCATTCCTTCCAGTGTTTATAAATATAATGTAAAAGAGAATACCTATGAAGTTCATTTTTCTCCGGAATTAGATTTTGATGAGTCAAAATATGAAACCAAACAGGTTTTTTATGAAAGTAAAGATGGCACAGAAATTCCTATGTTTATCGTGCATAAAAAAGGTATAGAATTAGATGGAAATAATCCTACCATGCTCTATGGTTACGGAGGTTTTAATGTAAGTCAAAGGCCGGGATTCAGTCTTTCCCGCTTGATTTTACTTGAAAATAACGGAGTGTATGCAGTGGCCAATATCAGAGGTGGTGGAGAGTTTGGGCGTGATTGGCATGATGCCGGTCGTCAGTTGAACAGACAAAATGTATTTGATGATTTTATAGCTGCTGCCGAGTATTTAATAGATAACCAATATACAAATAGTGAAAAGCTGGCTTTACATGGCCGTTCAAATGGCGGGCTTTTAGTTGCAGCGGTTTTAGCTCAGCGACCGGATTTGTTCAAGGTTGCTCTGCCTGCTGTTGGTGTTTTAGATATGTTACGATATCATAAATTTACCATTGGACGTGCATGGTCTTATGATTACGGAACCAGCGAAGAGGAAGAGCACTTTCATAATTTGTTGAGTTACTCCCCTTTACACAATCTGAAAGACGGTATTAATTATCCGGCTACTTTAGTAACTACTGCCGATCATGACGACAGAGTTGTTCCTGCACATAGTTATAAATTTATAGCTGAGTTGCAACGCAGACATCGTGGAAAAAACCCTGTTTTGATACGAATAGATGTTGATGCCGGTCACGGAGCAGGCAAACCAACTTCAAAAATCATTGAGGAACAGGCAGATATCTGGAGTTTTATTTTTTACAATATGAATATCACACCGGAAAGGTATATTAACTAAGGAATGATAGAAAACTGAAAATATGAAAATCGTCAAACTAACCAGTTGTGAAACCTCTTTTGAAGCCAATCTTATAAAGGGAAGGCTTGAAAATGAAGGGATCCAATGTTTTCTTACTAATGAAAATTTCAATACTATGATGCCCATTTTTGGTTCTATCTCCGGTGGGGGTATTCATTTAATGATACACGAACAGGATTTTGAAAGAGCTAAGTCTATTATTGATACGGATGAAAGTGAGTAGGGTTCAAAACCCTGTAAGGGGTTCTGTAAGAAACACTCAGCCCTACGTTTGAAATGGAGTTGCAACAACTTTCCTCTTTCTGTCATGCTGACGTCAGGAAGCATCTCCGTATTAGTGGAGAGACCACTCACAACATTTTACAGCATAATTTTTACATTAAAAATACCTTACTAACCCTTTTTTTTAGAAAAAAAGGGTTA
>REEL01000148.1 GCA_007695095.1 Chitinophagaceae bacterium
TTCAAAATATTTTATCTATATTTGAATATTACTAAACTTAAACTTTTACAATTATCAAAACATTAAGAAACTTTATTATTTATAGGGGGGGGTAATAATCTTAACCTTTTTTATTTGTACTTTAAGCTTAAAAGTATTTTCGTCAAGCTGTGCTAATTTCTCTCTTAGTGGAAATCTTGAAGAAGTTCAAGCCTTTTATCCAAATATTCAAAATACACCTGTAAAAACATTGAATTTGAGATTCATCATTATACATTATGATGAAAATGAACCAAGAAATTTTGAATCAAATAATCAAAATCATGTTGATTTTCTACAATTAATTGTTTCAGATTTAAATGATGCCTTTACAGATATTCAACCATCATCAAATTCAGATTGTACATCTGAAACAATTGTTCCAACTGGCACTTTAAACAATCAACCGGACACTAGGATTCAATTTTATCTACATGATATAGTTGAAGTCGTAGATCCAAATTTATGGGATGCAGACATTTTTTTGGATCATAGTTCTATGTCAGATGCTTTGGATTCTATCCACCCTCCAAGCGATAACAAAGCTATAAATATCTATATGACTGGAAGCGAATGCAATTATGATAAAAGAGTACTTTTGAACACGAACCCAACTTGTACTAATCCTGACTGGGTTTCAAAAGGTTTAATGAAAGGAAGATTTCCTAATCAAAATTTAAATTTCTCTGAATTTTTAAAAATTTATGCCTTTGATGCTTTTAGTAAGTATAAAGCTCACAATAATGGGTATTATTGTCACCTATATTCACAATGTTGTCCCGCTTGTCCTATTTCATGGCAATCTGGTGTTGATGCTTATGCACATGAAATAGGCCATAATCTTGGATTGGGCCATGCAAATCAATGTCCTGAAAGTATAATGGATCAAGAATGTTGTTCTGGAGCAAGGTTTTTATATGACAATCAATTATCTCAAATGCACAGATCATTAGGAATAACAAATGCAAGAAATGTTGTAAGAGATTGTCCTTATTCTCCAGAACCTATCTTAATCACTAAGGATTCTGTTCTTAATTTGAACATAAGATTATACCAGGACCTAATAATTAAGTCAGGCAATACATTAACAATTACTTGTAAAGTTTTAATGCCTGATGATGCAAAAATAATTGTAGAACCAAATGCAAAATTAATTATTGACGGAGGCAAAATAACTAATGCTTGTAATGGTCTTTGGAAAGGAATTGAAGTTTGGGGTGATAATGAACAACATCAATACACGATTAACTATATTAACCAACAGGGAAAAGTACATTTAAAAAATGGAGCAATCATTGACGGTGCTGAAATTGGTATAGCTACATATAATCCTAATGAATATAATAGAAATACAGGAGGAATTATTATAGCAGAAGATGCGACTTTTAAAAACTGCAAAAATGCTGTTTTCTTATTTCCCTATCAAAACTTCTACCCTAATAACCCTAGTCAACTGCGTCCAAATTTAAGCAGATTTGACAATGTAGAATTTATAGCTAATGGAGAAAATTATAATTCAGGAGTAAATTATGGTACTGGAATGGTAGTGCTTTGGGGTGTTAATGGTGTTCGATTCAGAGGTTGTAAGTTTCTAAACTTAGATGAAAATACTGAAAGTTCTAACTGGGAAAGGTCTGGAATTACATCATTAGATGCAAACTATACTGTTACCAGTTTATGTGTAACAGTACCGGGTGTGTTTAATCCACCTTTTTCATGTCCTCCTCAAAATATTGTCAGGAGTAAGTTTGAAAACCTTAAACAAGGTATTTGGGCAGGAAAGTATTCTGACCCATTTAAAACATATACTGTCGAAAATAGTGATTTTATAGGGAATCGTACAGGTATTTTAAATGCAGGGGTTGATTATGCTACAATAGTTCTGAATAATTTTGAAATAACTACTTTTCCAAATGCAGATACGTTAAGTGCAATAGCGGTGGAAACAGGAACCGGATTTGCCATTGAACAAAATGACATTTTAGGCTCAATTGATATCAACAATAATGAGCAGGTTGGAATTTGGGTGAGAAACAGTGGAATTGAACCAAACAGGTTGTATAACAATAAGATTACTTCAACTTCTTATGCAACACTTGCAAACGGAAATAACAGATCAATACCAGATGTTGCTTATGCTCCAGTTGATGGCCTATTGTTTGAATGTAATGAATATGTGGATAACTTCAATGATATAGTAGCAGTTGGCACATCAGATGGAGATGGTGTAAAGTTACATCAAGGTACCAATATTTTGGGTGAAGAAGTACCCGCCGGCAATAAATTTTCTGATTATGACAATCATCCATACAGAGACATAAATAATCCATCTGCTTGGCCTATGATTTATTTTTATTATGAAAATGAATCGATTGAAATTCCTGAATTTTACAATACAAACAATGTAAATACCGAAGGATTAGGATATCCCAATGATTGTGATGCGAATTATAATCCTTCAAACAATTATTTATCTTCTGTTTTAACACATATAATGCTTGATCAGCAAAAAGATAATTTTAACACTTCTTTTGTACAGTACTCAAGTGTTTTGTTTTCTTATAATCAGTTAATTGACGGAGGAAATACAAATTCTTTACTTGAGGACATTCAAAATGCCTGGTCGAGTGAAGCGTGGGAGTTATATAATGGCTTGATTGCAGAATCTCCTTACTTATCAACTACGGCAATAAAGCAAGCTGCTCAAACGGGTATTTTGCCTAATGAAATGTTACTTGACTTATGTGTAGCAAACCCAGAGGCAACAATGGGCTATCAATTTATTGATTTTTTAAAGGACTCTATTCCAAATTCATTACCTGTTTATATGTTAGATATCATAGTAGCAAATTGGAGTACTCAAACACCGCGTGGCATAATTGAACTTCAGCTCAGTAAACTCAATGAGGAAAAACACCAAAGTGCAAGTGCTGTATTAAGGCATTATATGAATGATACGACTAATTATGAAATGGACAGTATCAGAACATGGACTGCTAAGAAAGAAAATTTACCCTCATTATATGCTGAAGTAATGGATAATTTTTTGTATGTTGAGGATCCGGATTACGGTGGGCTTATGGACGATATACTTATTGACTATGACAACTTGCCGGACTATATTCATGCATTGCATTATGATTATCACGGATTACTAGATTTTGTATTTCAAAACATTACAACATCAGGTTTATCAATTTTGGAGGCTGATACAACTGATTTGGAATCACTCAAATATTACGCAAATAAACAAGGTTGGCCGGCAGTTATAGCCAGTGGAATTTTACATTTTACAGGATATGAATTGTTTGATCCACTACCGGAACTTCCCGGACCTCCTCAGCAATATCGCAGAGCTCAAAATTCTGACAAATTTTCGTTAAATGATGAACAATTCGTATCTTTATTAGTGTATCCCAATCCGGCACAAGTAATGGTCATTTTTGAATATGAATTGAAGAAAAATTATCCTGATGCAAAACTTATGATTTATGATGTGTCCGGTAAATTACAGAAAGATTTTATGATTAATCGGTATAAAGGTCAAAAAATTTGGGACACAAGACAAGTGGCTAATGGCATCTATATGTATTATATCCAATCCGGTGATAAAATCTTAAAAAATGGCAAAGTTACAATAAATAATTAATTATAAATAAATCTGCTAAGCATAGACCTATATGCTTAGCGGATTTAAACACACCCTTATGAAATACCTTTACTTATTTATATTATACATTTTATTCTTTAGTAATATTTCTCTAAAAGCACAGCAAACCCCCACTTTTATACGTGGTGATGTGTTTTCTATACCTTCTAACATGACATATGATGTAGTGGAAACGAATAGCGGTTATCTTGCTGCATATAGTCAATCTATTAATTATATTGATTTACCGGCCTTTTCTATGTTTGCAAAATTTGATTTTAATGGTAACTTAATTGACACTCTACATCTTCCTAAAATTGATTCTATACCAATCTATTATTCCCATTTAATAGAGTTATTAAACGACTCTACTGCCATAATCCAGGGTAGATGTGATACTACGGTTAGAACTTTCGGCAGATTTGCTTTTTTTGCTGAAGTAGATTTAAATACTTTAAAATTTAACTGGTTTACTTATGTTGACCGTTCTATAGTCGAAGATTCTACTTATCAACAAGAAATCAGAAATGTAGTGGAGGATTTTGTTATTGATAGTATAAGTGGCAATATATATTTTGTTGGTCATACAATTTATGATGACTATTACAGTTTTCCGCATTGGCAAAGTTTTCAAAAATTTAATGTGCTATTAGGCAAAATGTCAAGTCAGGGGGAACTCTTATGGGTTAAAGAATATAAAAAACATGAACATCATTTATATGGTGGTCAAATAAATCTGGACTATATGAACAATCAAATATTAATTGCAGGCTCTCAGCGTGATTCGTATAAACATCCCTTATTACCAACTGCATATCTACCTCTGAATTACCCATTAGTAATCATAACGGATATGGATGGAAATGAATTGGATCGTCTTGAAAACAATTTTGTAAGTGATTATGAACTTGGAGTTTCCAGAACTTCAAGCTATCAACCTACACCGGATGGAGGATATGTAATGGTTGGAAGGGCATTTGAAATTGTGGAAAACATGTACCCTCTGGGGAATCCCAACTTTTGGTATGATCAATTTGTTACGCAACATATTTCAAAATATGATGCCAATCATCAATATTTATGGCATTGGGATGGTCATTTAGCTGTCTCAGCAGGGCATAATGATTATAGATATAGTCAATTAGTTGTAAATGATGACAATACGTATGTAGCAGGTGGACATTGCATAATAGATGCCGTTTGGTCTTGGAATGGGGAACAAGGAGTCATTTGTATGCATAAACTATCTGAAGATGGCGATTCTTTATGGAGAAGATATTATCATTATTTAGTGGAACGACCGGGAAATCGGCCACATTTTATTTATTTTTTAAAAAAAGCATCTGATGGTGGATATTTGATAACTGGAAAGATATATGACATGCTGTATATTCAACAAGAAACCCCAATTCAACATGCAGTATTAATTAAAACCGATTCTATGGGTTGCGTAGTGCCCGGCTGTGACACTTGCCATACGGCTACCTGTACAGAGGAATTCTTTTATGACTACCATCCCGATGACCTTATAGATGAAGAAGACACTACCAGTGTTTTTACACCGGAAAAACTTCAATTAAAATTGCAAGTGTATCCTAATCCCGCTTCAAATCATCTTTTTTTTATGCCTTCCGGCATGCAACAACCCGATGTAGCTATTATAAGACTATATGACATGTCCGGTCGTCAGGTCCGTGAATTTGAAACTCAGCTCTTTAACGGGCATCAGTATATTATGGATATAAGTAATCTGCAAGCAGGAAATTACCTATTGCAAGTTGAGGGTGAAAATTACCAATATCAAACAGAAAAAATATTAATACAGTAAAAATTAAAACTAATGAATTTTTTTAGAAAAATCAGCATACTATTTTGTTTCTTTATTCTTTTATCAAATTTCATTAAAGATTCAATTGCATCACCTGATTGTCGTGAAAGTGTTTTCTTTGGTTATTCAGCTGAAGGTGCTTTTCAACCTACTGTTTTTACTTTAATTCCAAGTTATCCGCAAAATTTTGGAGAAATTTTAATTGAATTACAACCGGTAATTCATTCAGGTGATTTGCTGGGAGTAAGGGCAACTTTTGTTGAAGGACTTACCGGTCCAATTAGGGTGGAAATGTCGTATGCATCAAATAATGACAGTATTTATTTTGAAAAATATGATCTTAACATTCAAAGTACTCCTTTAGAAGATACTTCAATTTTTGTTCCCAACATTATTCAAATGATTCCGGATTGGCATAATTCTAATTATGTATTTAGTAAAAATGGAAATGAAATTGAGTTTTCAAAACTAAATTTAAATGATAAATCACTATTAAACATTGCTACTTTACAAATAGATAGTTTGGTAGATATATTTGAAAGCAGCTATTCATATTTTGGTTTACACCTAATAGGAATGAAAGATGATACTATAAGAAAGTATTACAATATTAAAGTAGAAACAGGTTCAATTTTACTTGATGTTGATATCAGTGCCATTGAAGGGGAGATATTTTTCGCTGCCGGAGATGAAAACGAAGTGATGTTTATCTCTCAAAAAACGGAAGACTCTTTGCAAACATTTTTTACACATTATTATTCTGATACAGATAGCTTTTCATACATGCAGATTACAGAATTAGATACCATATATAATGTGACATCCTGGAGAAATGAACCGCCTTCAATGTCAATAAACGAAATAAATTCTGAAATTGCTATTTTAACCAACTCTACAGATACAAACTTTCAATCTAAGTTACACATCTATGATATAGATTCAGGTCAATTCATGACCTCATATCCCTTTGACTTTGATGCCAAAAAAGTGTATGTGCCCGGCTTGAAAAATGCATGGTTATCGTCTAATTTATATCTGTCTTCTACTCCCCCTGTATTCGTGGAATATGAAGAGGCTAATGAGCGATTTATTGCTCGATTATCTTCGGACTTAACAACGATTAATCAAAATGAAAAGAAAGAAATTCCATTAAGTGGTATTTCTACATATTCTTCAACATTTTATTGTATTGTCCCGGTAGAAGAAATTAGTGTAAATGAATTTAATATTCAAATTTTTCCAAACCCTGCTTCCGGCTACACAACCATCAACCTTCCAGAAGAGATTACAAATCCTTCTGTTGCTGTTTATGATTTACAAGGTCGGAAAGTACTCACTCAAGATTTATATCAAAATGAAAATGTCTTGCCTCTGAAAGGCTTGACAAAGGGAGTTTATATTATTACAGTTAAGAGCGAAAGTCAGGTATTAAAGATGGATAAATTGGTCGTTTTTTAGAACCCTCTGCCCCCAATCAGGAGATTTCACACTTCAAGCATGCCCTCTCGGCTCCCCTTTTGAAGCTCACAACGACGGTGGGGTGTGAGGCTGTTCTCTGTCCATTTTCTTCTCATAGTCTATGCGTTCCGGTTTTCTTGTTTTATTGGACAATCCCTCAAGGCCTGGTTAACGGCACGGAAGGCTTTAGTATTTATATTTTGGATGAACTTTAAGCTTAAAGACCATAAAGAAACCGTTTCGCAGAAGGGAATACGGCCTTTATTCCGCACTTGGGGTGCCCGCTGCTTGAATCTTGCGTGAAAAATTTTACTGTTCGACGCAAGGAGAGATGAAAGCCCTAATTCTTCTAAATAAAGCTAATACGGACAGTTAGTGCTATTTTATATTTAGCTTTTCTTTAGATAAATGATGAATTCTAACAATTCCTATAAATGTTGGTTTAACTCTATAAACAATTCTGTAATTTCCTTCAATGAGCTCTCTTATATCTTTTTTCCCAATTTCAGGAACTATACGTCCTATTTTAGGCTGCTTTTTAAGTATTTACACTCTTTCAAATATTTTATTCACTTGTCTTTTTGCAAAAACTTTGGAGTCTAAAGAAATGTAATCATAGATATTTCTAAGGTCATGAATTGCTAATTCTGTCCAAACAATTTTTACCATTTTTTTGCGATTTCTTTCACTTTTTCATGGCTAATTGTATTCTTTTTATCTAGCTGTTTTATCCCCTTTTCAATTTTGTCAACAAAAATTAATTTTTCAATTAACTCCTCTAACTCAATTTCTTTAGGTAGTTCTTTAATCGCTTCTATAATTTTATCTCGCTTCATTTTTAAAGTTTACTCAAGTTTAAGAATAAAATGGAAAACACTTCGTCCAATAGCAAAACGCATTTTTTTAAAAAATAATAAAATATCCGTTTACTATAAACGAGACTACCGGCATCACATTTACCTAATACTTTTCACTGCCTTAGATTCTTTATGGCTTTTAATCATTTCTTCCAGATTATCAAAAAAACTAAAGTATATAGTATCAAAATGCATTTTATCTGTGAATTCTAAGTTGTCAAAATCTTGTTTCCACTTTTCTAAAATTGGGATTTGCTCTGTAATATCATAAGCCTGTATGTATTTCCTACTGTACTTTACCAAAAAATCATACGAATTTGAACTAATCTCATATTTCTCCATTTGCCTTTTAATAGATAAATGTACGCTGTCTAAGATTCTGTAATTGCCCAGTTTAAAATGAATCCAATAACTGATTACTCTTGCCCCAAGCAATCTATAAGGCAGTTCATGCTTCTTACAAAAACTTGTAGCTTTCTCTATCCAATCTAAAGCATTGTCATAATCTCCTTTTTTCATATATACTAATGAAAACCCCATTAAAAGTATGGCTCTGAAATCAATGCTGAATAATCGTTGTTTTTTTAAAAACTTTTTGGTATTTAATTCTAAGTTGCTGAAGTCATTGCTGCAAATCATTTGCATATTCTGAATTTGAAATAAAACAGCAAGTGCATTATAGTTGCTCTTTGACAAATCAGTTAACTCATGTATAAATTTATGAGCCTCCTTTTCAATTAAATCTTTCCTTTTTAAATTGCTTAAAAACAGAATAACATTTCTAACTAAAGGAATTTTTATATCTGAGTAATATTCAGCACCGGGGTAGATATTGAGTAAATCTATAGCTTTAAATGCATTTTTAAGGCTCTCATCTAAATCAGAAACCATCAAATAATACAGCGAAAAAATATTATAACGTTTAATTTTAATTAATGTACTCTCTGAAGAATTGTTTTCAATCATCACCGGATCATCTAAAACATTTTCTACAGTAGAACGCAGCTCTAAATCTTCTTTTATACTAAATTTTCTTAAATGTATTTCCTTTATATAATAATACAGATAGTCCAGTTTATAGTTAATCAGATTTTCTTCAAAATGTTGCCTGTATTCAACAAAAACATTGGGGTCTGTGTCCTTTTTAAGCATACCTAATTTGTAATTCATACTATATATGGTCGGAATAAAATGAAAAAGTCCCTTTTCAATTATAGAAATCTTGAGTGTAAAGAGAACCTTAAGTGCTTCCGAGTAAAGTCCTTTCAACATCAGAATCTTAACCTCAGATAACTGTTGCAAAATGTCAATTTCATTATTTTCCTTATTATAGCGTATTATTGACTGGAGAAGCTCTGCTTTCAGGTAGGATTTTAATTTATACAAAGGTTGCTTACAACCACTTTTCTCTAATTCTTTGGCTAATTCCTTACTGTCATATATTTCCTTTTTCTTTATAAGGGTATACAGCGTAAAATAAAAGGTGTTTTTTCTGGCTGACTTTACAAAAAACTTCTCTTCCTTGTCAGCCATCGACTGTATAACTTCATAAACTATGTCTTCCCGAATATCCATTAATTGTTATAATTTTTACCTCCTAAATATAAATTTAACAGCTTAACAACTGATAATTAGTGAAATTATTTAATAAAAAGATTTTTTGTTAATTGCAAAGTTACACTTTACTATGCTTGTTTTTGTACATTTTAGACCTATTAATATTCGAATTAAATTTTATAACATTATATCGCCGGTTTTATAAGAAAAGCCTTAAATTAAAGTTCCTTATAAATACAGATAAAAAAATAAATTTGTTAATTGAGAAAACAACAGTATTTTTGCCTTTTAGTCCAAAATAAACTTTTGACTTTTAATTTTTTCTTAAAAAACAAACACATGAAAAACATATCAATAATATTTTTAAGTCTTGTAATAGCACTTTTTTTTAACGCTTGTGGCAGTGAGAAAGAAAAAAAGGAATCTGAAAAAACGAAAGTAGAGACGGAAGAGTCTGAAGAAGTTATTGCGAAAGACCCGGAATTGATGAAACCATATGACACACTCGCCAGAGAAGAAATTCGTGAAAATCTGGATATAATTTTGAAATATGCCTCAGAGGGTAAGGTGCAGGAAGTAGCTAAGTTGATGGCTTATAAAGGCAGCGAAACGGATAGACACTTAAAAACGAATCTCAACTTCAATAATCCAAATGAGCAGTTCACTGCCCAGTCAACTACAGATGTTATTAATATTTGGCTAAACCAATCTGAAAGCACGGAATATGGGACATTCAGAGAAAATGAAACTCAGGATGGGTACACCGAATACATACAGGAACTGGTTTTTATGGCTTCTCTAAATACCGAAAGAAGACGATTTGTTTTTGTGAGGACTCCGGACAAAGGCTTTTTACTGTCAAATGTTCAGTAAAAATTCAGCTTTTATTAAAAAAGCATACCGGCAATAGTGGCTGTCATAAAAGCAGCTAAAGTTCCACCAATAAGTGCTCTTATGCCCAGTGAAGAAAGCGTTTTTCTTTGACCGGGAGCAATGGCACCTATACCTCCAATTTGAATACCTATAGAAGCAAAATTGGCAAATCCACACAGAGCATAAGTTGCAATTATGATTGACTTTTCACTTATAATCAGTCCTTCGTCTTTGAATTCACCTAAGGATGCATAAGCAAAAAACTCATTGAGTATTGTCTTTTCACCTAAAAGCTGACCAATCAGCACCATATCGTGCGCCGGAACCCCTAAAACCCATGCCAATGGTGAAAAGAGCATTCCAAGCAAAAACTGAAGAGTAAAACCCTCATACCTGCCGTCCGTTTGAGCCACTATCAAGTCATTTAACCCTGTCCAGCTTCCGATTCCTTGAAAAAATAAATAATTCATCATATAGATAAGCGCTGTGAATGTTAAAAGCATAGCTCCAACATTTATGGCAAGCTTAAGACCATCTGTTGTTCCATTTGAAATAGCATCTAAAAAATTAGATCCGATTTTTTCTTTTGGAATAATTATTTCCCTTTCGAGTTTTTCAGGATTCGTTTCCGGCAAAATTATCTTTGCGGCTACTATAGCTGCAGGGGCCGACATTATTGATGCAGACAATAAATGAGATGCAAAAAGGAGTTGCATTTCTCTGTCAGTACCACCCAAAAATCCCACATAGGCCGCAAAAACACCTCCGGCAATAGTTGCCATACCTCCTGTCATCAGGCAAAAAATTTCAGATTTAGACATCTTTTCGAGATATGGCTTAACAACTAAGGGCGCTTCTGTTTGTCCAATAAAGATGTTTGCTGCCGCAGCTAAGCTCTCAGCTCCGGACAATCGCATAGTTTTTCCCATTATCCATGCAAACACAAAAACGATTCTTTGTAAAATCCCTAAATAATACAGTAAAGATGAAAGCGCTGAAAAAAAGACAATAGTCGGCAAGACCTGAAAGGCAAAAATAAACCCGAATGTGCTTGTGTCTGCTACCAATCCGGCAAATAAAAACTCAGCTCCCGCACTGCTGAATTCCAAAACTATTACAAAAAAATTAGCAACAAATTCAAATCCCTGTCTTACTAAAGGGACTTTTAACACTCCAACTGCAAAGATAAATTGCAGAATAACACCGGTGACAACAAGTCTCCAGTCAATTTTTGACCTGTGTTTACTTATCGCAAAAGCAATTAAAAGTAAGACAGAAATCCCAAGCAATCCCCTTATTACATCCATGTAGGCATTTACTAAATTGTATAATCTATTCTTTTAGGCGGCTAAAGTTAATAAAATCTTCTAAAAAAGAAACACTTTATATTTTTCTGATAGAAATCTGAATTTTTCCGACCATTGAAATTAGTAAAAAAAAGCTTCCATACTGCATAATTAAAGTGAAATAGATTGAAAAACCCTTTTTAAAACTTTACTTTTGCAAAAAAATAAAAATGAATTCCTGGCATAATATCTCATACGGGGAACACAGCCCCAGAATAGTACAAAGTATAATAGAAATCCCAAAAGGAAGTAAAGGAAAGTTTGAACTCGATAAAGAAACCGGCATGCTAAGACTTGATCGGGTTTTGTTTTCCTCCGTTCACTATCCGGCTAATTATGGTTTCATTCCACAAACCTACTGTGAAGACAAAGATCCTTTAGATATTTTAGTAATTTCCTCGATTCAAATACCCCATATGTGTATTTTGAATGCAAAAGTTATTGGTGTAATGCGAATGCTTGATCAGGGCGAAGCAGATGATAAAATTATTGCTGTTGCTGATAACGATATTTCCGTGGGTCACATAAAAGAAATAGAAGAACTTCCTCCACATACAATTGCTGAAATGAGAAGATTTTTTGAAGATTACAAAAAATTGGAAAAAAAGGAATCGCTGGTACAGGACTTTTTAGGCAGACAAGAAGCTTACAGAATTGTAAACGAAAGTATTGAGCTTTATAAAAAAGAGATCAAACCTAATGTCGCCGAAAAACTCTACAAAAGTTTATAATACCTGACGGTGAAAGGATAGCTGAACTCTTCGAATGCTATCTAAAACATCATCGGTTTCTGTGATTATTTTACTTCCCTGATGAGCATCATCCTCAGGGATAAGCATGTACTTTTGTCCTCCGGATAATTCAACCAATACCGCACATTCTATAACTATCTCTACTTTGGTTGCGCCTTCCGGATTGAAGAAATGCTTTTGAGTAAAAAACTGAATATTATCTAATTTGCCAATAGTTTTTAACTCGATATTCTGCTCGCTTTCCAAAACCTTTGCTTCAAATTTTTTCAACACTATAGTGGCAACAGAATAGTTATCTTCCAACATTTTTGAAGTAATGGTAAAAAAATAAGTTTCATTTTCTGCCACTAACACTAAGCCACAATTATTTTTCATTTCCTCAAAAGTATACTCATACACTTTTACATTCTTTCCAACCAACTCAATTAAATCTTCAAATAATTCATCTGATAAGACTATTCGCATAACTCTGCTTTTTAAAATATTTTTTAAAGCTCCAAAATTACAATAAGCAATATAGAAAGCTTTAAATTTTTCAGAAATAGCCAAAAAACTTTTACATCCTTCATTGAAATGTTGTTATTTTGCAATGCTAAACAATCATCTATTTTGAGGCTGACAGATTTGCACATTAAGGGTTTTAAAAGTTTTGCTGAGAAAACACACATTTCCTTCGACAATAACATTACCGGAGTTGTCGGACCGAATGGTTGTGGCAAATCAAATATTGTAGATGCTATCCGTTGGGTTTTGGGCGAGCAAAAGACTACCTCTCTGCGACTTGAAAAAATGGAAAATATTATTTTCAACGGAACCCGTAAAAGAAAAGCTTCAGGCTTAGCAGAAGTAAGCCTGACTTTTGAAAATACTAAAAATAATCTGCCAACAGAGTTTACCTCAGTTACTGTCACCAGAATTTTACACAGAGATGGAGAAAGTGAATATCGCCTCAATGATGTTCCCTGCCGTTTGAAAGATATTACAAATCTCTTTTTAGACACCGGAATCAGCAGTGATTCTTATGCTATCATAGAGCTGAAAATGATAGATGAAATTTTGAATGACCGCGATAACTCACGCAGAAAACTCTTTGAACAGGCAGCCGGTATTAGTAAGTATAAACAGCGAAAAAAAGAAACCCTCCAAAAGCTTTCCGCCACGGATGCAGATTTAGAACGAGTGGAAGACTTGCTTTTTGAAATTGAGGGAAATCTTAAAAGTCTTGAAAAACAGGCCAGAAAAGCAGAACGATTCAAAAAGCTAAAAGCAGAATATAAAGAGTGCAGCTTAAATCTAATATCTATTCAACTAGATGATATAAAAAATGCCTATCACAAGCTTGAAAAACAAATTGATGATGAAAAACTAAAAGTTTCTGAGCTTGACGGGGAGATTGCTAAGCTCAACAGTTTTATTGAAAAAGAGAAAACAACTCTTTTAGATAAAGAAAAAGAATTGAGTCAATCCCAACACTCTGTAAACAACCTGAATAACAAAATCAATAAACTTGAAAACAGCCTGAATATTCAAAAGCAGGAAATTAAATTTTTGGAAGAAAAGCTGTTACAACTTCAAAAACAGGAAAAAGAAGCCGGACCCAAACGACAATCTTTTGAAAAAGACATTGAAAATCTAACTATTTTAAAAGTTCAAGTAGATGAGGAAGTGGCAGTACTTGAAACAAAAGTCAAGCAACTTCAAGAGGCAAATACGAATGAGGAATCAGAAAAAACAGAACTTGAAACTCAACTCAAAAAAGTAAAATCCGAATCAGCGGAACTGCAAAAAGAAATCGTTGAATTTGAAAAAAAATCAGCTGTTTTTGAAGCCCGCTTTCAAAATCTCGAGTTAAACTTTAAAAAAACAGATGTTGAAGAAAAAGAGAAAAGAGACAAAATTCAACATTTGCAAACTGAACTAAACACATTTTCAGCCAATAAAAAAAATGAAGAAAACAAGCTGGCAGACATTGAAAAAGAAGTAGAAAATCACCTTCAAAAAAAGAAAGACTTAGCAGATAAAAAAGACGGCTTAAAAGAAAAACTTTCATCTACTGAAAGAAAATGGGATGCCCGGAAAAATGAATATACCTTAGTGAAGAGTCTGGTAGACAATATGGAAGGTTTCCCGGAATCAATAAGATATTTGAAAAAAGGGACGGAATTTATGCAAAACATCCCCCTGCTTTCTGATGTAATTTACAGTGAAAATAAGTACCGGCCTGCAATAGAGAACTTTTTAGAACCTTATTTGAACTACTTCATAGTACCGGACTGGGAAACTGCAGATAAAGCAGTAAAAACACTTAACGATAGTGCAAAAGGCAGAGCTAACTTTTTTATTCTCAGTGCTTTTGGTAATGAAAAATCAAATAGAGCAAATGAAATAGAAGGTACTGTGAGAGCGATAGATGTTATTGAAGCCGATCAAAAATTTATGCCTTTATTGGAATACCTGTTTCAAAAGGTTTACATAGCTGAAGAGCAAGCTAAAAGCACCCTCAACCTAAGCGAAAAAGGAAATGTATTGCTAGATTCTGAAGGGCGATGGATAAAAGGTGACAAACAATTGTCAGGTGGCTCTGTGGGGCTGTTTGAAGGCAAAAGAATCGGCAGGGCTAAGTCGCTGGAAAAATTAAAAAAAGAGATTGAAAATCTGGAAAAGCAAAGCTGGGATTTAAAAGGACAAATTGATGGTGTTAATCAAAAAGAACAGGAACTAGAAAGAATTGACCCGGCAAAATCCCTTATTAAAGTGAGTGAAGACATTCAATCTTTACAGCAACAGATAAATATTGTTCATGCTAAAATTGAACAGATAAATGCGAATATAGAGGAAAATAAGTCCAAAAACATAGCTATCTCGGATGAAATTCAGCAAATCAAAACTGAAAAACAGGCATTAGAAGAAAAAATTGCAGTTCGCAAAAAAACGCTAAAAACACTAAATGAATCCCAACAGCAGTTTGAAGAAAAATTTCAACAAAAAGCTGAGCAATTATCTGCAAACAAACAATCTTTCAATGATGTGAACTTAAGTTTTCATCAAAAAAAGAATCATCAGGAAAATTTGAAAAAAGAAATTCTCCAAAAAAACATCCGCATAGACGAGATAATTGAAGAAAACAAACACATTAGACGCGAGATAGTAACCGGAGAAGAAAAAATTAGCGAATTAATTAAGTCAGTTAAAGTTACTGAAGAAAATGTGCATAATGCCCATGATGAAAAAAAGCTATTAGAAAAAACCCTTACGGCAGATGAAAACACTTTTTTTGAAGCAAAAGCAAAACTTCAGGAAAAAGAAAAAAGCCTTCGGGAAAAACAAAATGCACAGCGACAAAATGAAGAGCTTTTAAAAGAATTAAATGAAAAAATTACTGATTTTAAAATAAAACTCAGTGGTCTCAGAGAGCGTCTTAAAATTGAATTCAATACTGACATCAATGATTTAATAAATGAAGAATCCGACAAAAGTCTTTCAGAATCTGAGGCCATAGAAAAAACACAAAAACTAAAACACCGCATAGAAACTTTTGGAGAGGTAAATCCAATGGCAATTGAAGCCTATGAAGAAATGAAAAGTCGCTATGACTTTATAATCGAGCAGCGTAAAGACTTAACAGATGCAAAAACATCCTTAGTTACTACCATAAATAAAATTGAAGACACGGCTAAAAGTAGATTTTTAGAAGCTTTTGTAAAAGTCAGAGAAAACTTCCAAATGGTATTTAGGGGTCTTTTTACCGAAGAAGATCAGTGTGATTTGAGTTTAGTTAATCCGGACAATCCCCTTGAATCGGGCATACAAATTTTTGCTCAGCCAAAAGGTAAAAGGCCACAAGTAATTGATCAGCTGAGCGGAGGAGAAAAAGCCTTAACAGCTCTATCCCTTTTATTTTCCCTTTACCTGTTAAAGCCGGCTCCATTCTGCATTTTAGATGAAGTAGATGCTCCTTTGGACGATGCCAATATTGAAAAGTTTAACAAAACAATTCGCTCATTTTCTGAAAAATCTCAGTTTATACTGGTTACTCACAACAAGCTTACCATGTCATCTGTTGATGTGATTTATGGAGTAACTATGGCAGAACAGGGAGTTTCAAAAGTTGTACCTGTTAATTTTAGTGAATTAAAAGCTGCATCTTAAAATCAACAGGCTTTTTAACACTATACCTGCTCATGCATCTTCTTCCAGAAAAGAAATATCAAAAAAGTAACTCTCCGGATTATCTTTATTTATATAAATATACGTGTGTTTTTGGGATCCCATATGAAAACGCAGCGTAGAGGCATCCTTATACACAACAGGACTATAATAGGTGATTATAGCATTGTTCAATTCTTTTTTATAAACAATTACAGATTGAGATAATTCCTGATTCCCATTTGAAGCATCGTTACTGTTAAATAAATCAAAAATTGATACGCTATTATAATCTGAGGGTGAATTTTCTTTTACATAGTTATTGGTTAAAATTTCACATTCATCCAGATTCACCTTTACTTTAACCGCGTTTTCTTTGAAGGAAGACAAATGCCGGTTGGTCATCACCTTGCTATTCGTTACAACTGAATCATCAATACTGTTTAATAGTCTAAAACCTCCGATTAAAAAAGCGATTCCGGCAAACACTCCAATCCAGGGGTAAGTAAGAAAACTTCCGGAATAAGTCCAGAAGAAAACAATCATAACCAAACCCAAAGC
This sequence comes from Chitinophagaceae bacterium, assembly GCA_007695095.1. Taxonomy (NCBI): domain Bacteria; kingdom Pseudomonadati; phylum Bacteroidota; class Chitinophagia; order Chitinophagales; family Chitinophagaceae; species Chitinophagaceae bacterium. The sequence continues at coordinate 17,046 of REEL01000148.1, forward strand.
AATCAGCAAAAATGCTGAGCAAACTTTAAGCTTGTTCGTTAAATATGAATTGGTAGACATAAATAATGCTTATGTCTACTAAGTTAATAAATATTTTTTCTAATATTAAATAGATTCTAGAGAATTTCCATTAAAAAATCATCTATCTGTTTCTCAATCAATTTTAAGGTAGAATCATCCTTAAGCCCATTATCATCTAATAAGTTTTCAATGGAAGAAAGTGGGAGTCTGTTATGAAAAACAGACATTTTTAAATGTAAAAAAATTCCGCTTAAGTGTTCCATTCCCCTTAGGTTACCTGCTCTTCCGGCTGCCACACCTGTTAATGAAACTTTTTTTCCGTGAAAACTTTTTTTAACGTCTGAACTATCGATAAATAATTTTAAAATCCCCGGAAAGCTTCCATTATACTCAGGAGCCACTAAAATTATTTTTTCTGCCGGAAAAATATAAGATTCCATTAGTTTTTGCCATTCCGGATCTCGTTTTTCATACATAGTATTGCTCAGGAAGTTTTTTGGTAAATCTTCCAGCGAAAAAAAGCAGTAATCAATCTTTTTTTCATCTAATATCTTGCGGTAAACACCGGAAATAATGCTAGTTCTGCTATCTTTTCTATTTGTACCGTTTAAAAGTAGTATCATATTTTCAATTTTTTGTACAAACATAAGAATACTAAAAAAGTTATCCCTAAATGTAGATTTTTTTAAAGATTCTACAAAAAATAAATCATGCTAAGTCAATGATATCAAGTTTAGCATATAAAAAGAAATTTAACAGTTAAAAAATCTAAAAACATGAACAATATCAGCAGTCAAAATTTCGATATTAAAAGCTTATATTTGCAGTATACTAAAAGTCTTTTAAACAACGTATGGGAAAAGTTATAGCATTAGCAAATCAAAAAGGCGGAGTTGGTAAAACAACTTCAGCAATCAATCTGGCTGCCAGTTTTGCAGTCCTGGAATATAAAACTTTATTGCTTGATGTCGACCCTCAGGCAAATGCAACTTCAGGTGTTGGTTTTGACCCTAAGCACATTAAAACCAGCATTTATGAATGTATGATTAATGAAGTTCGTCCGGCAGATATCATTTTGGAAACAGAAACACCAAATTTATACCTCCTCCCCTCTCATCTTGATTTAGTTGGTGCTGAAATAGAACTAATCAACCACCCTAACCGGGAAAAAATAATGAAAACGGTGGTCAATGAGATAAAGGATGATTATGATTTTATAATCTTAGATTGTTCTCCTTCATTGGGACTTGTTACAGTAAATGCCCTTACAGCTGCAGATTCTGTGATAATACCTGTTCAGTGTGAGTATTTTGCATTAGAAGGTTTGGGAAAGTTATTAAATACCATTAAAATAGTTCAAAGCAGATTAAACCCTGATTTACTTATTGAAGGGATTTTGTTAACCATGTTTGACACTCGTTTACGTTTATCAAACCAAATCGCTGAAGAAGTAAAACGTCACTTTAATGCCTTAGTATTTGATACTATAGTACACAGAAATACCCGTTTAGGAGAAGCTCCAAGTTTTGGTAAACCGGCAATTATGTACGATGCAGAAAGCTCGGGAGCAATTAACTATCTAAATCTGTCGCGGGAAATTTTGCAAAAAAATGATATCACTAAAATTCCGCAATCAGACAAAATACTAGAATAAATGAGTAAGCAAAAAGAAGCATTAGGAAAAGGAATCAGAGCCTTACTTGAAGGTTTGGATTCGGATGTGAAGAATGAAAGCATTCCTGAGCAGAAAAAAAAGATTTCCGGGAGTATTATACATATCCCCTTATCACAAATTGAGATAAATCCATTTCAACCCAGAGTTGATTTTGATAAAGAAAAATTAGGTGAACTGTCTGACTCTATTGTAGTTCATGGTGTGATTCAACCTATCACAGTGAGAATGATACAAGCAGACAAGTATCAGTTAATAGCCGGTGAAAGAAGATTAAGAGCTTCTAAAATGGCCGGATTAACAGAAGTACCTGCTTTTATCAGAACTGCTGATGATCAGGAAATGCTTGAAATGGCTTTAATCGAGAATATTCAAAGAGAAGATTTAAACTCTATTGAAATTGCTATTAACTATAAACGCCTGATGGATGAGTGTGAAATAAATCACGAAAAATTAGGTGAAAGACTCGGAAAAAACCGCTCTACAATAACAAACTATCTGAGATTGTTAAAGTTACCCCCTGAAATTCAGTCAGGTATTAAAACTAAAAAAATCAGTATGGGTCACGCAAGAGCAATCATTAATGTTGAAGATCCGGTCACGCAACTTGCCATTTATAAAGACATCCTTAAACGCGATTTATCTGTAAGAAAAGTTGAAGAAATTACCAGAAATCTTAATGATAAAACCAAACCTAAAGACGAAAATAAAAAAGCTGATTTATCTCCGGAATTAAAGAAAATTGAAGATGGACTAACCTCTCTTTTCAGTACTAAAGTGAGAATTAAAAAGAAGAGCAAGGGAGGTGAGATTAATATTTCTTTCTATTCTAAAGAAGATTTAAATAGAATTCTCGACTTCCTGGAAAAATAAACTGCTCGTTTTTTCATTATTCATTTAATAAATAACCGGCATTTGAAAACTTTCCTTTTAATCATATTGTCTTTTTACATTTTTTCAGCTAATGCGGCAACGCCCTTTGATGAAATTCCGGATACAAGCAGGCAGGATGCTATAATTGAAACAGAAAATATTCAGGAAAAAACAATCAGTAAGGAAGCACCGTCTCACAGCCCTGCAAGAGCAGCTTTCTTAAGTGCTGTACTTCCCGGTGCCGGTCAGGTTTATAACAGAAAATATTGGAAATTGCCAATTATTTATGCCGGTTTTGCAGGATTAGGATACTCTATCTATTTTAATGCCGGTGAGTATAGAAACTTCAGAAATGCAATTCTTACCCGATTGGATGACAATCCGGACACTACAGACCCCTATGAAGATATTTATACAACGGAAAACCTGATTACACTTAAAAATTATTATCGAAGAAACTTAGACATTTCAGTTGTAGCGAGTATTTTACTGTATGCACTTAACATCATTGATGCAACTGTAGATGCACACCTTTTTGAATTTGATGTAAGTGATGATCTAAGCCTGCAACTATTTAATTATGATGCGGTTAGTCAACCTTATTTTACCGGGTTTCAAAATGGTTCGGTCAACTTCACTCTTCGTTGGAAAGTCGGTAATTAGTTTTTCTCCTGACTCTTCTTTTTTGAATCTGAAAACACAGATGCCCCCAAACCTCCAATCAAAGCACCATAAACGGTTGAATTGTACCATACTGAGGTAATTGAACAATTACCTGTCAAACAACCAATTTGATTCCAATACAAAAATCCGGCTACAGCCCCTATTGAAATACCTATTGCTATAATTATATATTTATTCATTTTTATTAAATTTTAATTTTTAATCGGCAAATTATTGCGGACCCAATCCTGAAAACCTCTGTTGAGATGATAAACTTTACCTTGACGATGTTCCATATAGGTTGAAAAAATTCTACTGCTTCTGTTTCCACTTGCACAGTAAACAATGATATCTTTAGGCTCATCAGCTGTTTTCAACATCTTATCCCAAAAATCATTTCCATAAAAATTTATGTTTATGGCATTCTCTATATGACCTCTATTAAATTCTTGTGGAGTTCTTAAATCAATAACCAAATATTCACTTCCATTTAGAAATACTTCCTGCAAATCTAGTGCAGATACATTTTGCACATTTTCATTATTTACTGAACCAGCACACGAAGTGAAGGTTATTGTTAAAAAAAATAATACTATAAAATTTTTCATATTTTAAAATTTACTTTGAAAATTGTTGAAAATTAAACCACATTCCACCATTATAAACCTTTTCAAGACCTTTGTCTTTTAAGATTTCATTAGCGGTAGCGCTTTTAAAACCTGAACCGCAAACTACAATTACAGGAACATTAAGTTTTTTTAGTTTTTCAGCCTTTGTCTCCAACTCATTCATGGGAATATTCAATGCTCTTGGTGCATGCCCAAGTTCAAAATCTTTTTCTTTTCGGACATCAATCAACAAAGCCCCTTCCTGAAACAAGACTTCCCAGTCGGGTTGTCTGATTAATCGGGGGAATATTTTTTTTATTAGTGCAAACATATACTTAGCATAACGCTATTTCCCCTTTAAAAATTCCTCTTTCAAACTGATAATTGTACTTTTTGATTTCATCCTGTTTTCTGAAATATCCAATATAGCCTCATAGACTTCCCTGTAAAAATTTTCTTCGCCCATAAAATCAATAAATCCTGCCTTTTCCATTCTGTCACTAACCGGCCCTATTAAACTTGTTATAACTAATATAATTCCCTGTTCTTTAAGTTTTGCAGTAACTTTTTCCAACATTTCAAAAGCTGTTGAATCCACATGATTAATCCCGGCTGCGTCTAAAACTACATATTCAACATCAGCATTATTTTTGATTTTTTCGAATAAATTCTCAGAAAAATATTCATGATTGGCAAAATATAAAGGACCATCAAATCTAACTACTACAAATCCCGGCTCTTTTATACAATTTTCGTAACGTTTAACATTTCTGAAAATTGGAGTATCGGGAAGTCTGCCTAATTCTACAAAATGTGGTTGAGTAGTTCTAAAAATTATAATAATCAATGAAATCAATGCGCCAATCAAAATCCCATACAAAATACCCATACTGAGGGTTACTAAAAATGTGGCTATCCAAATGAAAATATCACCCTTTGACAGCTTCATCAATTTTAATGGCGTTTTAAAATCAACCAAACCTATTACAGCAAAAATTACAATCGTTGCAAGTATAGCTTTTGGTAAATAAAAAAACATGTCTGTTAAAAAAAGTAATGTTACTAACACCATTGCCAAAGCAATAATACTTGAAAGCTGAGTTTTTGCTCCGGCCTCCTTATTAACTGTTGATCTTGAAAAACCACCGGCAACCGGAAAAGAACTAAAAAAGCTGCCTCCTAAATTTGATAAGCCCATAGAAATAAACTCCTGATTACTTTTAGGTTGCCCATCGCTATCATTTTCTGACAATTTTTTTGCAATAGCTATAGATTCTATAAAGCCAATTAATGCTATTGAAAAAGCTATAGGCAGTAATTCTAAAAGCTCTGACCACAAAGGCAATGTAAACGGTGGCATTCCGGAAGGTACTTCACCCAAAACTTTTACTCCGTCCTGATGTAAATTTCCCATGTAAACAATAGAGATTCCCAATACAACCACTATCAAAAACGAAGGAAAGCTTTTTTTATACTTTTTTATCAAAAATATTAATGCAAAAGCAATAACAGCAGTTATCATACTCGGAAAATGCAGTGTTTGTATATTCTGTATAATATTTAATACAATTTCATGAGCAAACTTAGAGGACTCCATATCGAGTCCGAACACATGCTTCAGCTGACTAAACGCTATAATAATTGCAGCTGCCGATGTAAATGCTGCTAAAACCGGATGTGATAAAAAGTTAACTATAAAACCCAAGCGAAAAACACCCATTGATAATTGCAGTATCCCAACCAAAAAGCTGAGTGTTACTGCATACTTTACAGCTTCAGCTGAACCATGTTCTGCATAAGGCAAAATACTTGCGCCCACTAAAATAGCTACTATAGCGACCGGTCCGACAGAAAGATATCTTGAAGTTCCAAAAACTGCATATATAAACAAAGGTACCAATGCGGCATACAAACCATAAATAGGCGGTAAGCCCGCAACCATTGCATAAGCCATACCCTGAGGTATGAGCATTACGCCTATGGTTAAACCTGCTGAAATATCATAGTTTAGCCAAGATTTCTTATAGTTTTTTATCCACCCGGCAGCAGGTATAATTTTTGTTAGATTCAATGCTGAATATTTTTTATAAAACTAAACAATTAATGTGGTAAATTAGGTCTAAAGTAACTATAAACCCATGTTCCTATTAATGCAAACAATATAATTATTAATACAGGATAAACACCTGCTCCAACCAAAGCAAATAAAGGTCCTGGACATGCTCCTGTCATAGCCCACCCCATTCCAAATATACTTCCTCCAATTATATAACCATGGTTATATACTTTTTTGGGGAAATCAATTTTTGTACCATCAATTGCTTTTCCTCCGTTCAGTTTTAGCAACCCTATTAAAACCATCCCGGTAAAAATGGCACTACCAATTATTCCATACATATGAAAGGATTGAAACCGGAACATCTCCTGAATACGATACCAGGAAATCACTTCACTTTTTGTTAATATTATCCCAAAAAGGATACCTAAAAACAAATATATAAACCATCTAATCATAACTAATATTTAAAAGATTAAGGGAAATATAAGGTGTGTCATTACTAAGCCACCTGCAAAAAATCCAACAACAGCCAATAATGATGCCCATTGCAAATGAGATAAGCCGGTGATGGCATGACCGGAGGTGCAACCTCCGGCATACCGGGTTCCAAAACCAACAAAAAACCCACCTATAGCCATAAATAAAAATCCTTGCCATGTGATAAAACTCTCAAAAGAAATCAGTGAAGAAGGTAATAAACCGGACTCATGACTTATTCCTAACTTTTGAATGTCTCTGATTGTGGCATCTGATATAGCTATTAGTTCCGGATGTCCAATTACATTCCATGCAATCACACCGCCTAAAAAAACACCTAATACAAAAATCAAATTCCACTTTTCTGCTTTCCAATCATATTTCAAAAATGAAATATTCGCCGGCACACAAGCTGCACATACATGTCTAAAGCTCGAGGAAATACCAAGGTTTTTATTACTTACCCATAAGAGTAAAAATAATGTAATACCTATTAAAGGCCCGGCCACATACCATGGCCAGGGCTCGTATAAAAAATTCATCTTTCTTTGTTTTAATTATTAATAATTATTGATTCGCTCACCCAGATCATACACTTTATCTTTAAGTGCACCTTCTAAAATACTCGAACCGGCAGCACTTCTGTAACCTGCGGCACAATGAACCACAACCGGCTTTCCTGTAGGAATCTCAGCATACCGCTCCCTTAATTCATTAAGTGGAATAAGAATTCGGTTGGTGAACTTCGCTTCTTTTGCCTCTCCCTCGTTTCGCACATCTACTATAGTGAATGAATCCGGATTTTTATCGAAATCTTCGATTGGTAAATCCTCTGATTGAGTGCTCATATTTGATTGTGGTAGAATTGCGGCTTTAATATTCAGTTCATAACCGATTTTTGCAGCTTTCTCAATCAATTCTTCCCTGCTATTCTCATCCTCTGCAAGTAAATAATACTTTTCGTCAGGGCTGACAATAGAACCTAACCATGTTTCAAACTTCCCGCCATTCATCAGGTTTATACTACCCTTCAGATGCCCCTTCTTAAATTCTCTTTCATCTCTGGTATCTATAATTACATGCCCATCTTCAATATTCACATCGCCTTCCGGACGATTTACCGCCTTAATACTTTCTTCATAGGCTGGTGCTCCTGCTTTATTTAAAGCAACATTATATCCAAAGTATTTTGGAATAAAGGGTTGATCTTCTAAAAGCATTTTTACAAAAGTGTCTTCATCCATAGGTTGTAGAGCTGTATTTTGCTCTAATTCTTTTCCTATAGTACTGGTAAGATCCGTACTTAGATTTTTACCACATAAAGAACCCGCTCCGTGTGCCGGATAGACCATAACTTGTTCTTCAAGCTTCATCAGCTTTTCACGAGTTGAGGTGTACATATCTTTTGCCAACTCTTCTCTTTTAGCATGTATAGAACCCGCTTTTTCTCTTAAATCCGGTCTTCCAACGTCTCCAATAAATAATGTATCTCCGGTAAAAACGCCGTGCTGCTTACCGTCCTTGTCAAGTAATAAAAGTGTTATACTGTCCGGAGAGTGACCCGGAGTATGTATAATTCTAAAGTTTACTTCTCCTAAAGTTACGGTGTCTCCCTCATTAAGTGACTTATGAGGATAATCCGCACCTAAAAGCTCGCTCACATAAATATCCGCCCCTGTCGTTTCTGATATCTCTAAATGAGAACTCACAAAATCTGCATGTGGATGCGTTTCAAAAACCTTTGTGATTTTTGCATTATGCTTGTCTACAAATTCATAATACGGCTTAGGATCTCTGGCCGGATCTACCAATGCCGCTTCTTTTCCGCTAATAATTACATAACTGGCATGTGCCAAACCTTTGTCATAAAATTGTTCTACTATCATTTTTTAATGTTTTTGTTTAAAATTCATATCTAAGTATCTAAATGCAAAGATATGTAAATTAGTTCAGAAAAAAAAATAGTATTTGTTAAAAAACTTTTTTTAAATTAAAAATCTGAAAAATGATAGCCTTTGTGACAGATTTACCTAAAGATTTTTCTCAACAATCCCATTTTCATTATTGATATACAGATACTTACAACATCCTGACGTTTTTTTTCCAGTAATGATGTGTAATTTTCAATATAAAAGACTTCAAAAAATATACATAAAAGTTCATCTTACATGCTTTAATTTTACTTTATTTGTCATAACATTGTTCCGTATTCAAAAATATTTTTTAAACTTGTATTAATTATTAACAAAACCAAATCATCATGAAAACTATGAAAAACTTTTTTCTACTTATGGCACTTACTATTATAAGTGTGCCTGCATTTTCGTATTCAGCGGATCTATTTGAATTTGATGAACAAACTTTTAACGAATCCTTCAATGGCGTTAGCGAGTTAGAATCATTTCTTTTAGAAAACCACGGAGTAACACTTTCTGAACTTGAAGCTTCAGGTTCACCACTTTTAAATGCTGTAGACCTAAGCATGGATCGTTCAAGTCTAATGTCTTCAGCTGTTGGGTATCAGGCTCCATTAGGAATACCATCTTTCCTTTGGGGATTCTGTCTGGGTGCAGTTGGGATACTTATTGTATACCTAATCAGCGAATCACGTGATGAAACCATCAAAGCACTTTGGGGTTGTATTGCCAGTGTTGCACTCTATTTCCTATTCTGGTTAGTTTATGCTATTATATTAGGAGCTTCAGGGTTCTTATTCTTTTAAATTTAACTATTAATGAAGCTATATTTCATAGCATTTATCTTAATAAGTATTTTTACCATGTTGCCCGAGAGTCTTCTTGGGCAACATTTTTTTAGGATAAAAGCTGACTTTTCAATTAAAGAAAAATTAGCTGATGGTAAAGATCAGCTAATCATGGGAACTGTATATTACGATAAAAACTATAAGAAGTTAGTTTATGATATTCGTTTCCCGGAAGCAGAAACATGGGTATTGAGAGATACTTTTTTTTACAGTATAAAACCTGATGAAACTGAAGTATTTTCTTTTCCCGCCTTTACTGAATTTACGATGTTCCATTATGCTCTTAGCGGCAACTTACATGATTATGGTATTGATGACAAATATTATCAAGTAGGTAACGTTATCAGAGATGAGGGTATGGTAATTACCACCTATCACATCATACAGGAACTTGAAGATTTAATTGGAGATATCATAATTTCACAAAAAGATAGAAAGATATATGGTATAGCCTTTTACGATGCTGAAGAAAATTTATTAAACAGACAGTTTTTTAGAGATTATGTAAATGTCAGAGGATTAGAATTTCCAACCAGAATTATACAAATTGCATATGTTAATGATCAGGAGCTTTATAAAGAAACCCGTTTTAGAAATGTCAAAGTCAATGACCTGCAAGACAATCATATTTACAATTATGATGTTTCTGACATTCAACCCACTTCAGGCAAATAACGAAAAATTTGAAGTGTTAAGGAACAATCTGACGAATGCAGGCAAGTCAAAAGAGCCTGCTTATAACTTTATCAAGAATAGTGATAATGAGTTCCAGATTATGTTTTCCGGATTATATTGGTTTTACAAAGAGTTTATTTCTTCTCAAGATGAGGGGAATTGCCAATTTTGGCCATCCTGCTCAGAATTTGGATTACTTGCTATACAACAACAGGGGGCATTTATAGGTATAATTAATACTTTTGACCGTTTAATGCGTTGCAACGGACTAAGTCCGGAACTATATGAAGTTCACCCCGAAAGACGTCTTTTAAAAGATCCGGTAAAATAAACTTAATAACCAATTTATGCCTCTAAATATTTTTACTTCACTCCTGTTTGCAGGGTGTTTTTTATTCATTGTAACGCCTGCATTTTCTCAAAATGATACGCTTTCTGAAATAAAAACAGATACTGTTTTTTTGGAAAAGGCTGAAAATATTTACAATGAAGAGAACTCAATGAATTTTGGTAAATACCTTTACTACAAAGGAGATTATCCACAATCTATAATTGAATTTGAAAGAGTTCTTTTTATGAATGATGAGAAAGGTGAAGCTGCAAACTTCCTCATTCGGGCTTTGAGAAAAACCGGTAAATATGAAAATGCTATTAACGAAATTTATAAACGACATGGTTTGCCCGAAACGCTATCAGCAGATATGTTAAAGGAATTGATTGCCTTAAATATTTATCTGGGAAATTTTGAATCTGCAGAATCTTATTTAGTAACTACTGATAAATTCAATGCTGACGAAAGGCTTGAACTCAACCTTCAAATAGCTTTTATGCAGGATGATTATGACAAAGCTATTTCTTTATATACAGAGAAGGGTTTTGATAACAGAGCTGCTGATTTGCGCTTCAGACCACTCATTAATGCTGCTGAATCTTACAATCATAAAAGACCCGGAGTTGCATTAGGCTTATCAACGGTTGTCCCCGGCTTAGGTAAAGTTTATGCAGGTGCATGGAAAGATGGAATTATTTCTTTTCTGTTTGTGGGCGGAGCTGCTTTTCAGGCCTACAGAGGCTTCTCTCGCAGAGGGGTCGAAAGTGCTCATGGTTGGGTATTTGGAGCAATAGGTCTTGGCTTTTATTCCGGAAACCTTTACGGTTCCTGGAGAGCCGCTGAAAAAAGTAATGAAATTCAAAAACATCAAATACGACATCATGTACAAAGTTTTGACTGGCTTACTGATTAATTTTCTTATTTGTTGTGTTACAACTATTTCTGCTCAAACTATTGAAGAGACACTGAAGTTTGGGAAAGAGATGTATGCCCGGGGAAATTATGAAGCGGCTATTCCGGCTTTTGAAAGAGTAATATACTTTGATGATCAGGAGTTCAGCTCCAAAGCCTTTCATTTACTTGCAGATGCTTATTATGAAACCGGTGACTTTCGCAGAGCCATTTCTTATTATGATCTTGCATATTATGCAACTGAAGATGAAGAAGATAAATTGACTTTTTTACTTAAAAAATCTTTTCTGCTTATAGTTGAAGGTAATTATATTCGAGCCAGAATGGAGTTATTCAGTATAGACGAGCCCGGAGATCCCAAATTTGCCAATCAGTATAACTTCTTTTTAGCCTTAAGTTACTTTCAGGTTTTGGAATTTGAAAATTCAAAAGATTATTTCCTGAAAATTCAAACCTCAGACAGCATTTTTTACAAGCAGGAAATCGAAAATATTTTTGAAAACAATAAAAGAATTGACCGACTAAACCCCAGAACAGCGAGAATCATGAGTATGATAATTCCCGGTTCAGGACAGTTTTATGCAGGAGATATCCGGGGAGGCCTGAACTCTCTTTTACTTACAGCAGGCATAGTAGCAATTGGCTATTCAACGGCATTAACTCTCAGTTGGGTTGACGCATCTATTACTTACTTTCCCTGGTTTATGAGATATTATATGGGTGGCTATGGCAATGCAGCAGAAGCTGTAAGAATCAGAAAAGATGATTTAAGAAGTGATCTTTTATTAGACTTAATCAATCTGGTTGAAGAAAATCAATATCCAAATGTTGAAGAAAATTAATGCTTCACAGAGGCAGTAGAAGATGCCAATAATGATTTCATCTCTTTTTCAAGATGCTGCTTAGAAGATAGCGGCAACTCACTATTGAGATTTAACTTGCTTAAAATATTATTCACTCTCCTTTCCAAAACTGTTTCCGGATAACCTAAGTTTTTAAGACTTTTAACATAATAGTACTGGAAAATGTAGTTTTCAGGAGCAACTTCAATTAAATTAACTGCATGTATCAATGCATTGGTAAAATCATTTTCTAAATCCGCATAAATTTTCATTAAAAAATAATTTGCCTCTACGCTTATCAGTAAATTATCAGATTTGGCCGCTTTATGTAAATAATCAAATCCTTTTTCCCTATCTCCTTTGGGGTAAAAAATAACAGCCGGATAAAATATCGGATAGGATCTTATGAGGTGATCCATATTATACAAATAAATACCGGCCAAAAGATTATACGGGTCATAATTATTATTTGTATTACGCAAAACAATTCTAATTAAAGACATGGTCTCTTCCATGCTTCTAAATGCCGGCCAAAGTTTTTCATCAAGCATTGAAATCCGGGAACTAAAACCATGCAGACTAACCAAAATAAAAATTTCTTCACGACTAAGTTCTCTTCTGCTTTTATTGCTCAAAGCTGAAACTCCTGATTCTATTGATTGCAAAGCCAGCTCTTTAAAATTTTTTGAGTCATCTCCGCTGATGAAAGACCACCAGTAATAATGTGTTTTATACAGATGATAAAACTGATTTTCCGTAAAATCCGGATGATGTTCCTTGCTTAAAAGTGATTGAAGTTCTAAATTGTAAATTTGTTTGAATACCTTTTGAATTTCAGAATCTTCTGTATCAATTGCATACAAAAAGGTATTACAAAGTAAAACCCCACAAAATAGAATAAAAGTAGCGGACTTAAGAAGCATAATGCGAAACTAAAAGAATTAAACCATTTTTTATATATTTACCTCCAAAACAAGTCTTTTGAAAATTAAATTATTCATTTTTATTCTACTAAGCTTTAATTACTTTTTAGTTTTCTCTCAAAATAATGAAAGATTACCCCAAAGCCTGGATTTAAATAATTTCAAGCAAGAAAAACAGCACATTTTAAAAACAAATCCATTTGCTCTTTTAATTTCCCAAAACCCTTTAACTGCCGAGTTCAGAGTTTTATATGAGAGAACAAACGGGCTGAAGCAATCCTATAATATAGGCGCCTCTTATTTATATGCTAATTTTATTACACGCTATTTCTTTAATGAATTCAAAGATACTACCGGAATTGATTTAGTAGTAAATGGATTCAGAGTACAGGCGGGCTATAAATTTTATCTGTCAAAAGATCAATATTCACCTACCGGAATTTACGTCTCCCCCCACGCTTCTTATTCCTTAGCTAAAATTAACCCAAGAGGTTTTATTAATGATTATTTAAAAGTATATTATATAAATGCCAACTTGCTATTAGGATGGCAGTTCTTTTTTTTAGACAAAATCGCTGTTGATCTATTTACCGGTCTGGGTTACAGATATAATTACATAATGTCAAAAGACAGGTTTAGCACTTCAGAAGACTTTGAGCTTCTAAATAATGGAGTAAAATTCAGTCTTGGAATTAATTTTGGATATCCCTTTTAAAAATTAAAGGATAGCTGCATTAAGTAGTTTCTGGGCTGCTCAAGTTTTGCCGGTCTGATATAATACTCCCTGTTTAGAATATTATTTGCAATAAAGCGAACATTAATCATATCATTCACCTGATAACCCAGCCTTAATCCAAACACCCAATTCCCTGTCCTAGATTCGTTTTCCCGATACTCTGCAATATCAGGGATAAAAATCAGAAATATTTGATCAATATTTTCTATATAACTATAAAAACGGGTATCAAATCCAAAAGTAAATTGCTTCCAGTCAAATTCAACATCTGCTTTTACCATGTGTCGGTAGCGATACTTTAAGAGTCCGTCGACATTTTCATTATTTCTAACCAGAAAATCATTAATAAACCTATCCGCAAATACATCTCCTTTCGCAAGTAGAGTATCAGCTGTTAAATCAGCAGGATAAACATAAGTATACCCTCCATAGAAACGCATATCTGTATTCTCAGACAAACTACCTTCACCTAACCAACCCAGCTCAAAACCGGCTATTCTGGCACGACTAACATTTTCAGATCTAAAACCAATATAGTTTGGAGAAGGTGGTTGTCCCGGAGGAGGATAAACACCAATTTGAAACTCGGTCATTTCCCAGTAATCTGTCCAGAAAAGGGCTAAATCCAAATAACTACTCCAATTTCTGATGGCAATAGATTGTTTTACTCCCAGTTCAGCCGAATAGCCATATTCAGGTTTTAAATCCGGATTCGGGAAAATGCTTATATCTCCCACATCTGTCTCAACAAACCTTTCAGCAATAGAAGGGAAGCGATATCCCTGACCTATAGAAGCTCTCATGTGTGTTGTTCTTGTAACCGGATAGTTTAGTCCAAGTCTACCTACCGGCAAAGATGCTCCAAGGCTGTCGTTTAAGTTGAACACTTCCCACCTGAAACCGGCAACCAGTGTCAAATCTTTTATTTTCATATCCAATTGAGTGAAAATAGAAGACAGATTCCCGGTATTATCTCCCAAATCTTTATTTAAAGTAAAAAAGTAGTTATTCCCTACTCCTGAGGTCCATGTCCAATCATTCGCAAAAGTCCGCTGAAATTGATATTCAGCATTTATTATACTGGCCGTTGCATATCCTCCACGTGAATAATATTGCCACAATGTATAAATTCTGCTTCTAAGTGAGTGTCTGTTACCTCTGCTGTCGAAATATGTTACATAAGGGTCTATATTGAAATTTGTCCTTCTGCCTCTGTATAAAGTCCCTCTGCTATCCGGCCCTTCACTTCCACTTGGTATATACGCACCCTCACTTGCATTTTCCCAGAAGAAAAACTCCCCTTCATCAGAATATGTCACATTCCCATTTATTCCAAAGGAAAGACCTTCTATAGATTCAGGGCGATATCTGGTTTTAAAATTAACCCGGTAAATATTATCATCTTCCAGTCGCAAATGCCCTTTTTTCTGTGTTGCAAAAGCTGATAAAACCAAATCAAATCTGCCAAAGCGTTGTAAATGAGCAATGCTCAAACCGGCTTCATAAGGAGGGTAATCCCACCACTTTGTTTCTTCTCTGGGAGGGTTATCTGTAATACCATAAAAAAGGTTTACTCTTGTTTCCGGTTCTGAGCCAGGAAATGCGGTTCTAATATTAATCACACCATTGAGCGCGGAAGCTCCGTATAAAGAAGAAGCCGCTCCTTTCATGACTTCTACCTGTTCCGCTACCTCCATAGGAATGGATGACCATCTTATATCTCCACGATCAGCAGTAATCATTGGCATGTCATCTACTACTACCATTACCCTGCTACCGGCACCATACGCATAACCGGAACCACCTCTGATAGTTGCCTGACCGTCTAATAAAGTGACTCCCGGGACTTTTTCAATAGCATCATTCAAACGAACTGAATTTGTTCGCTGCAACAACTCCACATTTAAAACATCAATAGAAACTGTTTCTTCTGTAATTTTCCGCTCAAATTTACCTCCGCTTACAACAACCATATCTAACTCCCTGCTTGAAGGCTTAAGCATAAAAGATAAATCATAAATCTGATCAGTGCTGATAACTATTGATTCTGTTTTGGTTTGATAACCTAAATAAGAAACCAATATATTGTATTCTCCATTTTCAAGATTTAAAATAAACCGGCCGTCTAAATCTGTTGATGTTCCACCATGTCCTTCTACCAGAATATTTACTCCAATCAATGGCTCATTTGTTTTACTATCTGTAACTACACCATTAACATTCTGAGCAGAAGCACCCGGTACAAAAAAGTATATCAATGAAAGGAAAATAAATAAATTATACCTAAACATAAAAAGCATTTAATTGAGCGCAAAATTACTATTTTAAGTTTATAAAAGCTAAGAAACACTTTTTTTCGGTAAATAGTATTTGCACATTAAAAGTAAAAATCATCTCTATCAAGTAATATTATTCAAAGAAAGTTTGGTTATTTAAACATCAATTTTCAGCTTTTCTTCCATTATTGTCTATTTTTTTGTTTTTTTTGTGTTGAAACTAATATTTATGTTAAAACTAATTTTCACCTTTCTTATCATTTCCTTTACTGTAATGGATAGTTATGGTGCCCTGGGAAAAACATTTGCCGGCGGAAAATCCGCCGGAACCGCTGGTATCAGAACAGTTCAATCAGATGTTTTTTCAGTGTACAACAATCAGGCTGCAATAGGATTTCAGGAAAAAACAGCCTTTGGATTTCATGCTGAACGAAGGTTTATGGTAGAAGGACTAGATAAAATTCAAGGAGCATTTGTATTACCAACTTCATCCGGAGTTTTCGGACTTTCACTTACTTATTTTGGAAATAGTAATTACAATGAAAGAAAAGTCGGCATTGCGTATGGTAGAAAGTTATCTGAAAATTTAACCTTAGGTGGTCAAATCAGTTATTTAGGCCTTAATATTGCTGAATTTGGACAAAGAAATACCTTTACTTTTGAATTAGGTGTTCAATATTTTATAAATCCGGATTTGTTAATTGCCAGTCACATTTATAATCCGCTTAGAATAACACTGGAAGATTTTCAGGAGGAAGTTATTCCTACAGTAATTGGACTCGGTTTAAGGTATGAACCCTTAAAAAATGTGTTTTTAATGGCTGAAACTGAAAAGGATTTAAATCAGGATTTTCGCTTTAGATTTGGCCTTGATTATGCTATGTCTGATTTATTATCAGTACGTTTAGGGCTTTTGACAGATCCTGCATCTCCATCTCTTGGACTGGGTTTTAATGTAAATAATTTACTTATTGATATTTCCTCTTTTTATCATCCGGTTATGGGATTTACACCTCATTTATCTATTGCTTATTATTTTGGAAGTTCTACATCTAAAACAGATTTAACCGATTAAGTCGCTAATAGAATACATCTTATGAAAGTTAAAAATTTACTTTTACTTTTCTTCTTAACTCACATCCTTCTAATTGCCGAAGATGACCCTCCACCACCGGAAGGAGAGTTTGAGATAGAACGTCAACAAGAAGACCGGGCAATCATAGATTTAATAGAATCGATAGTTGAAGAAACTGAAGCCGAGTTTGAATTTGAATCCTATCTGGAAGATTTGGAATTATTGCAACGCAGACCATTGGATTTAAATAGAGCACGTTATGAAGATTTGGCAGCAATTCCTTTTTTAACAGATATACAAATTGCAGCATTATTAAATTATATAGATGAATTTGGGCATTTAGCAAACATTTATGAATTGCAGGTGGTGCCTGAATGGGACCTGAGAACAATTGAAAGTGTACTTCCTTTTGTAAGGGTCAGAGGTGAACTGGATGACTTTCAAATTCCTTTAGGGAGAATGTTGTATGAAGGAGATTATGTGTGGTTTGTAAGATATCAGCAAGTTCTTGAAGAGCAAAGAGGTTATTCACCTCTCCCTGAAGGCAGTACAGCAACCAGATATTTAGGAAGCCCTTACAGACTCTATACACGATTAAGATACACTTTTGGCAACCGAATTTCTTATGGCTTTACAGCGGAAAAAGATCCGGGTGAGGAGTTTTTTAAAGGCACTCAAAAGCAAGGCTTCGATTACTATTCCGGACATTTGTTTTTGCGAGATATAGGCCCTATGGAAGCTATTGCAATTGGTGACTATGAAGTAAGTATTGGACAGGGGCTGGTTATGTGGGGAGGCTTTGCTACCCGAAAAAGCGCTTTTGTTATGAGTATAAAAAAAGATGGCAGAACACTTCGCCCCTACACTTCTGTAAATGAAAACAGATTTCTCCGCGGTGTAGCCGGGACTGTTAATATTACGGATAACTTACAGGCAACAGTTTTTGGATCACACAAACCCGTAGATGCATCTGTGATAACTCAAACAGACACCCTTGACCCGGAAGTATTTCAAGTTGTTGGATTTTCTTCTTTTCAGCAAAGCGGGCTGCATCGTACAGAAACGGAAATGAGAAATCGGAATGCCGTCCAGCAAACTATTTTTGGAGCTAACTTAAGATATCAGCAAAGAACCAGATACATAGGACTTTCTGCTGTCCACCATCAAACAGATACAGATTTTCAGAGAAATACACGACCTTATAACCAATTTGAATATTCTAGCGGTTCACTGACTAATTTCAGCCTTGAGTATAATTATATTTGGCGAAACCTCAACTTCTTTGGAGAAACCGCTATGAGTCAAAATGGTGGTTTTGCAACACTCAACGGACTTATTGCCGGTTTAGGTAATCGGGCAGACTTTTCTTTGCTGCATAGATATTTCACGAAAGATTACCAAAGCCTTTTTGCTAATGCCTTTGCTGAGCAAACCAGACCGGTAAATGAAAACGGCTTATATATGGGGCTGTCTATCAGGCCGGTGAGAAACTGGCGTTTAGATGCTTATGCAGATATTTTCAGACACGATTGGTTGCGTTTTCAAACTGACGCACCTTCCTTTGGCACGGATTATTTAGTTCAGTTAACCTATCGTCCATCCAGAAATATTGAAATTTACGGCAGATATAAAACTAAAAATAAACCAAGAAATGTAAGAGATAATGAAGAAAATATGAATTATATTGATGATCAGATAAGAAGCAATGTTCGTTTTCAGGCATCTTACAAAATCTCTGAATCTTTCACTCTAAGGAATCGGTTTGAAATGTCATTTTTTGATGACAACGTAAGGCCTCAGGAAACCGGTTTTCTGATTTATCAGGATATAAGATATGCAAGTCTCGGTTTTCCGTTGAGAGTTACTGCAAGATTTGCACTTTTTGATACAGAGTCTTTTGACAGTCGAATTTATGCATACGAAAATGATGTTCTTTACGGCTATTCAATCCCCGCTTTTCAAAACAGAGGTACCCGCTATTACTTACTTCTGAGATATACTGTCATCAGAAATGTAGATTTATGGCTGCGTTTTGCCCAGACCTACTATACTAACAGAGAAACAATCGGCTCCGGACTTGAAGAAATTGATGGAAATGTTCGCTCTGAAATTAAAGCACAAGTTAGATTTAGATGGTGATTTTTTCAGTTTTCTAAATACTATAGCTTATTTTTACATCTGATAAACCAATTTATTCCATAATTTTTTTTAAAAAGTTTTATTAATCAGTTACTTATGAAATATTTATTACTTTCTATTTGTTGTTTGTTATTTACATTCAATAAAATTGACGCTCAAAATTACTCTTCGATGTTGCCGGATACAATTAAATGGCATATCGCAAGCTATCAAAATGAAGAGGTGACTACGCAAATTTTCAAAACACCAAAATCAACTGTTTTTATAGATGGAATCATTTATTTTAAAATTGAAAATGAACAAGGAAATGTTATTGGCTTTCTAAGAGAAGATTTAAATGCCGGTAAAACCTGGTTTTTTACTGCAAATTTTGATAATGATGAAGAAATCCTCATAATGGACTTAAGCTTAGATGTAGGAGATGAATTTGAAATTGATAATGCCGGTGGTTTACTTGTAACTACAGTCACAAGTAGAACTGTCATTGATGATAAGATACACATTGAGTTTGATTATTTGCTTTTTTTAGAAGATACAACTATGCCATTAACTTTTATTGAAGGTATTGGTCCCAATGCCGGATTTACTTATATCTCTAATTTTCCCGGTAATACAGTTAATAATAATCTGTTGCTTTGCACTTTCGTTTTGGAAGAAGAAATATACAAAAGTGATTTTGCTAATGAGGATTGTGATTTTGAAATTATTATTCCTGAAGATACCACTTCTGTTGAGTTTTTTTCAATTCAGGAGTCCGGCATTAACGTCTTTCCTAATCCTGCAACTGATTTCTTATACATACAATTTGATGATTTACAGGATAAGTATATGGAAGTAGATGTTGTAGTTTATAATTTAGAAGGTAAAGTTATTTTCAGAGAAAAAGGTATTAATACCAACTCAATTGATTTTACTCATAAAATTGAAACCAACAATTGGTTAAACGGAAGTTATATTTTACAAATCAACACTAAAGATAACAGCTATCTTAAGCAGATTTTAAAAATGTAAACGATTTGACCTTTAAAGATTTTTAAATAAAAAAGCTACCGAAAATTTTCCGGTAGCTTTTTTATTCTTACAATACTGTTTCTTTGGTTAAAACTAATTGTTAACCGTTTTTTTCTTAGACAAGTAAGAAGAAACACCTTCCTGAGAAGCCTGCATTGCATCTTCCCCTTCTTTCCAGTTTGCCGGACAAACTTCCCCTTTTGCTTCAAAAAAGTTCAAAGCATCAACCATTCTGATAGCCTCATCCACACTTCTTCCTAAAGGCATGTCATTCACTACCTGATGTCTTACAGTTCCTGACTTATCAATTAGAAATAAACCTCTGTAAGCAACCGGATTTCCGTTAAATACTGCTTCTCCATTATCATTGTAGTCATAATCTCCGGCTAAAACACCATAGTTCATAGCTATAGTTTTAGATAAATCAGAAACCAATGGATAAGTTACACCCTGAATACCACCTACATCCTGAGGAGTTTGCAACCACTTCCAGTGACTAAAATGAGAATCAACAGAGCAACCGATAACAACCGTATCTCTCTTCTCAAATTCAGCCAGCTTATCTTGAAATCCGATCAACTCAGTCGGGCAAACAAAGGTGAAATCCAATGGATAGAAAAAGAAAACTACATTCTTCTTACCTTCATAATCAGCTAATGAAAAATTTTCTACCATTTCTTCTCCACCTACTACTGCATTTGCATCAAATAAGGGTGCTTTTTTTCCTACTAAACTCATAAATACTTTTTTTGATTGTTAAATATATTTCCGCTATGCGGATTGAAATCGAGCGCAAAAATACAAAAAAAGACTATTTTAAAAAAGTAAAATGACAACAAAAAGACAGCAAAACATCAGTAGTTAGATGTTTTATTAATTTTTATTTTTATGCGATATATTTACATATAAATTTGATTAAAAGAAAGTTTATTTTATATATTTACTTTTATCTATAAAAAATATTGGACTTAAATGTCAGAATCATCATTATATTAAGGCAGCATGAAAATATTTGACTTTGAGCTCAATATCTAATCTTATTTTGTGGAAATGACCCTTTAATAATCTAAATTAACTAATGCTAAGATTCCTTTTCATAATAAATCTTATAGAACTTTCTACCATTTTCATCTTCTCCCTGTTCAATCATATTTCGATTTCCATGGATGTAAATATGAAAGTTCTTATCAAGCTTCAATATGCTTTTAAAAATTCTGGATTGCTTTTTAACTGTTGATGGGGATATTTCAAAGTTATTGTAGAGATTAACCCCTTTTTCATCCTGATATTGGTCTTTAAAACTATTAAAACGTTCTATCACTTCTCCCTGTTCCATTACACTTTCCGCATAAGTATTGAAATCCAGACTCTCATTTTCCTTTAAATAATTAGCGGACTTACTTAATAAATCCATTTGATCCGGTTTGGAAACTTCAAATTTATCCGGTAAATCCAGAGTAATAAAATCCTTGCATAAATTCATAAAATTCCTCGTTGTATAATGATTGTCTTCATTTTCCTTAACCTGAAGAAATTCATCCATCCAATATTTTGCCTCTGACCTTTTATTAGTGTTATCCACTACTGACAGTATGTAACCATTTTCCTCATTCGTTTTATAAATCAAACAGCCTTTATCTAATCTGGATATGTCTATCCCCTTTTCATGCGCCAAATCTATTTTATTATTGTTTTGCAATACTTTTAAAAAACTATGCCTTGACTCTGATTTAAAAAGTCCGATTGCATCAACCTCCTCTTCATTCACCTGACATTTTTTGAAATAACCCACATAAAGTTCACCGGATTTTACATTGGGGTGCACAGAACGTTCATAAAGTAGTTTGGCTAAGTTAGCCGAATGTTCCAACAATGAATCAGGATTTTTAAAAATTTCTTTGCTGTAATAAAAAACTTCATTTAACGCGATATCCGTTTCATGATGAAAAGTAAAAAAAAGATCTTCCTTCATAGAAGAAAAAAAATACTTTGCAACTGCATCTTTCAATTCTAAATCTCTGATATTTAATAACTCATCAGAGATTAACAAATCTTCTTCCCTATTTTTATTACCCACTTTATGGATAGCCAAAGCATCAATTTCAGCATCTGAAAGAAACAACATGTACAATTATTTTAGATTAAAAACCGAAGTTAAAAAATCCCGGCCGAAACTCTATCAAAATAAATAAGTAAAAGCTGCATGCAGATTAATAGTATTGGAAAGTCTGTTCGGATCATTTTTCTGATACAAAGGATATTTCAAGCCGATACTGACGCCTTTATTCAAATAATAAACACTTCCGGATATGCCGGCATTCAGCAGGTAAAAACCATTATCATTTTCATAAACATATTCATCCATATAATCCTTACCAAAAACATTTAATAAAAATCCGACTTCAGGTGTAAAAACTAAGTCATTTCTAAAAAACTGATGAAAAAAGACATTTTTTAATGAAAAAGAATTGCCGGGTTTAAAATACATACTGTTTTTACTAAAAAATCTATATTGAAGTGATGCAAGCATACCGGCATTATTGTGTTTTAGCATATAGTCCGTATGAAAACCAAATCCCCAACTGCCATAACCGGCCTGCATTCTGGGTTCAGCATAACCTTCTGAATTCAACTGAGTATGACTGCCAAAAGGAAACTGTATTCCTGCACCTAAAATAAGTTCATGTGTAAGCGTGTTAATTTGATCTTCTCTTTCAATAAAATTATTAAAAGTAAAAACATATTTACCATACAAATAAGGATCTGAAAATCCATAAATTATATCTCTGCCATGATATAAGCTTTCATGGACTATGGTTGAATAGGGAATCTCTATACCTACTAATAAATTAGGTAAAACATAATAACCTGAATGTAAATTCATGTTCACCCTTTGTTCATTGTGCTCAGCTAAATTATCAGAAGCAGTCTTAAACTTACTGTACAAAACATTCATCGATAGAAAATTGGTATTTGACTCCGGCAATATTCCATTTACAGAAGAAACCGGTCTGCAACCACAAGGCCCACATGCTGACACCTTATTATCGGACAAAAGAATCCATAGGAATACTATACAAAAAAAGTATTTTTTATACATTTTGTTAAAAATTAAAAAGAATTAAACTTTAAAATAAAAACTAAATAAGAATATTCCCGGCAGTCTAACTATTACACAGTAATAATAAACTGCCGGGATTTAATTTTCTTAATGAGACCCGAAGATTTCCGGAATTCTGTCGGCAATTTTTTCTGCCAGCTCAGGATTATTCATTGTCATTGTAGAATTCTCTACCTGTAAGTCCAGATGCGATAATAAATGTCTTAAATTCACATCAAGGTGAAGTGTTCTTGGGATAGATGTGTGCACTATAAAATTCTCATGCATATGCACCTGACGCAGTAAATTATCTGTACCTAAATGGATGGTTAAACTCTCCATTTGAGATCCGTCTTTCGCTTCTGATACATCAACCTGCCCATCTATTCTAACAAATATATAACCTGTATTCCAGCTCCAATGCATGGAAGGCGAATGAAATCCTAAAGGGTGTCCTTCTTCATATTCTGACGGATCTTTTGCATCTGCTCCTTCATCAGTATTCTTATTTGCAGGAACACCTACTACAAAAGAATAACCGGAATAATTACCCGGCTCTACTTTCTGCCCTTTATAATTCATTTCATCATGAGTTACCAAAAGGTAGGTGTCATCCAAGATTACATCTTCACCACCTTCTCTGTGAAGGGTAAATTCAGATAAATAATAAGCTACATGATCAAAAACAATTTTTCTGTCGTCAATAAAATAGTCATGATTGATTTTAAGCTCCTGATGTCCGAAATTAGTATGAATGTGAAAATTAACTTCTTGTAATTCATCTTTCTCGTCCTCATCCTTATCACATGCCGTTAAAATAAATAACAAAGGCATTAGCATAAAGACTATTTTTAATATATTTTTATAGTTCATTTTTTTAGATTTTAAATGGATAAATTGCATACTCATTCGCTTTAGTCTGCAAATTAGTAATGCGCTGATTAATTGAAAAAATTTGAATAATGCTGTGAATACGCTTTTAGGAAATTTCTTTGGGTGGTGGGAGTTGAATACTTATGTTAACAGCATAATCCTTCTGAGAATAAACCGGAAGTAATACATCCAATTCAGTTGAATAAAATGTAAAGTTCTTAGTTACTTCACTAAAAAATAAAAAATTAATTTTAGGAGATTGCAATGATTCATCTGAGGTAGTTTTCTCAACCTGTTCTTTTAAATAACACAAACCATCGCATACAAAATCATCTTGTTGCTGATTTTTACATAAATTGACAATAATATATTCTTTATTTATTTCGTAAGCCGATCCTATTAATACAACATGGATATTGCCTGCCAAAAAAGACAGGAAAATTATCGAGAGAGTAATATTTTTCCAAGTTGAAAGTCGCATTTATTAAATACGTATTTTACTTAACGAAAACTACTTTAGAATTGCCATAATCTATAATTGCATTAAATTGCTTAAGCAAATCACTGCCAATAATACCTTGAATTGTAGGTTGCTTAATCCTTTGATATGATTGGTTTACATGACTTAAATCTAAAACTGCTGTTCTCATATTTGGCAATGGCATATTTTGAAGAGAAAAATCTTCAATTTCAGCATATTGACTTTTAATATTAGACGCTCCTAAGCCACCTGTTATATCGTCGCTTGATTCTACAATTACTTCGGGCAGAAACTCCTCCAGAAAGCTTTTATCTAAAACTGTTTTTGAAGCGCCTGTGTCCAAAAGCAGCCTGACAGGTTTATTTTGGATTACTCCTTCAAAAAAAAGATGATAACTTTCTTTTTCAAGCTCTGTAATGATTAGAGGGATTTCTATATTATTCATAAAAATTAAAAAATAAGGTGAGTGCTATGCACACTCACCATTATTAACCTATAATTTAGGATACAAGTTCCATTTTATCAAGTACGCTCATAACTTCCTTCACTGACTCTGCAGAGGCATTTAAAAGTTCCATTTCTTCATTGTTAAGCTTTAACTCTATAATCTCTTCAATTCCTTTTTTACCTAATTTAACCGGTACTCCCAGATAAATGTCACTTAATCCATACTCACCTTGTAACCATGTGCAGCAAGGGAAAATTCTTTTTTCATCTTTCAATATTGCTTCAACCATCTGAGCCGCAGCCGCTCCGGGAGCATACCATGCTGAAGTACCCATTAAATTTACAATTTCGCCTCCACCTTTTTTGGTTCTTTCGATGATTGCATTTAGCTTATCAGCATCAATTAACTCATCTACAGGTATACCACTTACAGTTGTATATCTTGGAAGTGGTACCATAGTATCACCATGTCCGCCCATTAAAACTGCTTGTATATCTTTAGGAGAACAAGCTAACTCATCAGCCAAAAAGGCTTTATAACGAGCCGTATCTAATATACCGGCCATTCCAAAAACTTTTTTAGAATCAATTTTGGCTGATAAATACGCACAATATGTCATTACATCCAGTGGATTGGAAACAACAATTATTATAGTTTCAGGGCTATATTTAATGGCGTTTTCAGTAACAGTTTTTACAATATTTGCATTTGTAGAAATCAAATCATCACGACTCATACCCGGTTTCCTTGGTAAACCACTGGTTATGACAACAACGTCTGAATTTGCTGTCTTTTCATAATCATTTGTAACTCCTGTTAACTTGGTGCCATACATGTTAATAGGCGCTGTCTGCCACATATCTAATGACTTACCTTCAGCTACGCCTTCTTTAATATCTAATACAATTACTTCTTTAACATAGTCTCCTTGTGCAATTACGTTGGCGCAAGTGGATCCAACATTACCTGCTCCGATTACTGTAACTTTCATAAAAATTTAATTTTTTATTATTTTATTTGATGTTTCGGGAACAAATTTAAGATAATTATTCGTTAAAAGAGATGATAAATCGATAATTGTAATTGAAAATATTAACTATTTTCAAGGAAAAACTCAAGCTAAACCTAATCAGCTTTTACTTCTTTTAGTATATTCGCTTTTCTTTTTTTATGAATTTATACACACAATGTACAAAATTTTATTTTTAACTTTCTCTCTCAGTATTTTATTTTTAACCGCAAAACCTTTTGAGCCATGTGCTACAGAGTTTCCAGAAGAAATGACAAAATGGCTAAAGGAGCATGTAAAAAACAACACAAATCCTGTTTTCAGAAGAAGTGCTGAACCTTACTACATTCCTGTAAAAGTACATATAGTCGGTAACGATATAGGTGGAGGCTACTACCGAACCTCAAATTTGTTAAATGCTTTTTGTAATTTGAATCAGCAATTTGAGGAAACCGGTTTCCTTTTTTACATTTATGAGGATATAAATTACATTAACAACACCTCTTTGTATGAACACACCAGTTTTTGGGGACCTCATACTTTTGTGATTCAAAACAACATTGTATCTAATGTTGCAAATATGTTTTTTGTGAATAATCCCGCAGGTGCCTGTGGATATTATGCCGGTTCTATAGATTTTATTGCCATAAACAATAGTTGCGCAGGCTCCGGTAACTCAACCATAGCCCATGAGTTTGGGCATTATTTTTCTCTTCCACATACCTTTTTCGGCTGGGAAGGTGGAAATACCCCCGGCAATCCGGAAAGAGTAGATGGTAGTAACTGTGCTACTTCAGCAGACTTCTTTTGTGACACACCGGCAGACTATATTGCGACAAGATGGAATTGTCCGTATACAGGAAGCCTTACAGATCCTACAGGAACACCTATAAATCCGGACGCAGCCAACTTTATGTCTTATTCATTTGATGCTTGTCAGGAATATTTTAGTAATGAACAGATGCATGCTATGAACACATACCTGCTCAATCAGCGTTCGAACTTACTCAATCATGCCCCACCCTCAATTGATTCACTTGAGAAAACAACTATTATTGAACCTGCTGACGGACAAACGAACTTATTTCCCAACTTCACTCAATTCAGATGGAACTCTGTCGAAGGAGCAACTCATTATCATGTGCTCATCAGCAGATATATTAATCCGAATATCTCGAACATAGACACAGTAATAACTGATACTACTTTCATTGTTACAAATCTTGACCCTAATATTAATACTTACAGATGGAGTGTAAGGCCATATAATAGTGCATATACTTGTACACCACCAACAGATGTAAGTTTCTTTTCAACCGGGAATATTTCAGTATTACAACCTGAAGTTACTGTTAACAAACCCTCTTGTTTTGATAATACTGACGGGTCTATTGTCTTAAATATTAACGGTGGGACACCACCATACACCTATAACTGGAGTAATAATTCAACCGGACCCACTGCATCTAATGTTAGTGCCGGAACTTATTCTGTAACTATCAGTGATGTTCAGGGAAATGATATAAACTTTAATGTTGATGTTTCTCAACCTCAGCCGGTAGAAATAGACTTTGTACAACAAGGAAATCAGCTAAACTTAAGCGTTAGCGGAGGTACTCCACCATATAGCTACAACTGGAATACCGGTAGTTCTGATTCATTTGTCGGAAATATTGAACCCGGCTTTAATTATCAGGTTGAAGTAACAGATTCAAGGGGATGTACCGGTTTTAATTCAACGGTCATTTCAAGTTTGCAAGAAACGAATAAACTTGAAAATAACATCAAAATTTATCCTAACCCTTTGTTTAACAACACTGATTTAACTGTAAAAATTAATTCTGAATCCTCAGGTGAATTATTGGTTACTGTTTTTGATAACTTAGGCAGAACAATTTATAACAATATGGAGTTTGTTCAAAACGGGATGCAACATATTCAAATTCCTTTTACCAAACTTTCCGTTTCAAATGGTTTGTATCTGATTCGTTTTCATAAAGATGGGAACGAAGTTACCCGAAAAGTACAGATTTTATAAACTGACTAAAACATCAGAAACTGTAAAGATACTGCCGGTAACAAAGATACAATCATTGTTACCGGCTTTATTTACAGCTGACAAATAAGCTTCATTTACCGTTGAGTGAATTGAAAATTCTCTTTTAGAATCAACAAAAAATCCGGCTAAAACATTTACATCCATTCCTCTTATTACGGAAGGCTTAGAAATATAATATGCAGCATTTATCGGCAAGTACTTTAGAAATTTTTCGGGATTTTTATCACTTACAAACCCTATGATAATGTGTAAATTCTCATATTTAATAGCTTTTATATCATTGATGACAGACTTAATTGCTTCTTCATTATGAGCTCCATCTAAAACAATAGTTGGGTTTTGAGCTATAAAGTGTAGTCTTCCCCACATGGATGTCAATTCTCTGGTATTCTCCAGTCCATTTTTAATGCTGCTAACATCTAAATTAAACTTATTTTTCAGAATTTTGATAGCAGTTAAAACCGTATGAATATTTTCTTGCTGAAAAGCTCCCTTTAAAGATGGATTTACCTCATCTATCAAAAAGTCTTCGCCTAAATCATAATCAAAGGTACCATTAGAAGAACTTTTTATCTGATGCGATTGAACTGTTTGATAAACCGGAGCATTCCTAGACAGTGCAATATTTTTAATAACCTGTAACGCACTGTCATTCATTGCACCACAAACTACAGCTGTATTTTCTTTTATAATGCCTGCTTTTTCAGCTGCAATCAGTTCAAGTGTATCACCTAAAAAGGCTGTGTGATCCAAACCGATATTTGTAATAATTGTTAATTCGGGTAAAATTACGTTAGTAGAGTCAAGCCTTCCTCCCATTCCGGTTTCAATTATATTGATATCAGTTTGTTCATTTCTGAAATAATCAAAAGCCATTGCGACAGTAAGTTCAAAAAAAGAAGGCTGCATTTCCTTTACCTGACTTCTAACTTTATCTAAAAAAGTATTTACAAAACTTTTGGAGACCATCTCCCCATTTACTTTTATTCTTTCCCTGAACTCTGTATAATGCGGACTGGTGTATAATCCTGTTTTGTAACCGGCTGATTGAAAAATAGCTGCCAGCATATGCGCTACAGAACCTTTACCATTTGTACCGGCTATATGTATAGTCTTAATCTTCTTTTGAGGATTATCAAGGATTTCGCAGAGGCTATAAGTATTATCTAAATTAGCTTTAAAAGCGACTTTCCCAACATTTTGAAACATGGGAAGCTGGTTATATAAAAAATCCAGATTTTGCTTATATAAGCTTTCGATAGAATTAATTGAGTCGGAAGTCAATTCTAAGGGTTCCTCTTTGTTCATCCGGTGCATTTGGATCGGGGTTAAAAGTAACTTGATATGCAGCATCAATAGCCAGTCTGATTAACTGTGGATTGGTTGTGGTAGTTCCTCTCTGCGAGCGAGTTGCACTAATTACTTTACCTTGCCTGTCAACTACTATATTTATAGTTACCTGCCCACCTTCCCTGGAACGAGCTGTTAAATTGGGTGTTTCGCCAAGCGATCTGTTACCTAAGCTATAAGAAAAGCCATCTCCACCATCTATAAACTGTATTCCCTGATCACCACTTCCTCTGTCAGCTTGAGCATCGGCTCTGTCTCCACCTTCACGTGGATTTTGACCATTAGGGTCTGTAGCATCCGGGCTTCCCCAATTTAAACGAGTGGGGTCAAATGCTAATTCAGGATCCGGCTCAGGCTCAGGAGTAGTTTCTACAACTTCTTCTTCTTCAGGAGTTTCTTCTTCATCAGGCTGCATAGCTATTGTTTCAGTATGATCCTGAGTAGCAACTTCTGTTTCTACAGGTTGCACAGCTTCCGTTTGACTTTCTGTGGCTTCCGGCTGTGCATCATCTACTGTTTCCTGAGGTGGTCTTTCACCCTGACGTTCAGGTGGTGCCTCAGAAGCACTTTCAGGCATACTCCCGAAATTTATATAAACTCCTTCTTCCGGTGGCGGCGGATATGGATAATTCCATCCTGCAAATAGTAAAACTATAAACAAAAAAGCATGAAACAGCACTGTAGATACCAAACCTCTTTTGCGGTTTTTATCTTCAATCAGCTGCCAGTTTTTGTTTTCTTTTATCATAATATCAGCTTAAACTCTATTAGTTAGGTTGTGTAGCCAAAATCATATCAACTTTGAGTTTATTCGCTATATCCATAACTTTTACTACATATTCTATTGGTACGCTTTTTTCTGCATTTAAAACAACTGTAGGCTCTTCAATGCCTCTTAGCTCATTTAATAACTCTTCTTCCAGATTATCTGCCATAATTTGACGGGTTCCTATATAATAATCGATATTTTCAGTTATAGAAACAGAAACTGTAGTTTTAGCCATAGTCTGGCTTTTAGAGCTGGGCAAAAGCAGCTTTAACGCATTGGGACTTACAAGAGTGGATGTAAGCATAAAGAAAATCAACAATAAAAATATGATGTCCGTCAAAGACGACATATTGAAAGTTGCATTAGCTCTATTTCTACTTTTAAGTGCCATATATTAAGCAGGTTCCTGAAGTAAATCAATAAATTCCACAGAAGTAGCTTCCATTCTGTGAATTACCTTATCTATCATTGTAATTAGACTATTATATGCTATAAAGGCAATAATTCCAACGGCCAAACCGACAGCAGTTGTTATCAAAGCTTCATAAATACCTCCGGCCAATAGTCCTACATCTATGTTTGCTCCTTCACTTGCCAAATTAAAGAAAGCCCGAATCATACCTACAACTGTTCCTAAGAAACCAAGCATTGGAGCTGCTCCCGCAATGGTTGCCAATACACTGAGCCCTCTCTCCAATTTATAAATCTCCAGTTTCCCAATATTCTCAATCGCTACTTCAATATTCTTTAACGGTTTTCCTATACGAATTATTCCTTTTTCTATCATTCTGGCAACCGGAGTTGGTGTATTTCTGCACAATTCCAAAGCAGACTCTATATTACCATTAACTACATAATCTTTAATTTTAGACATAAAATCTGCTTCAATATTAGACGCCTTTTTAATAGTCAAATAGCGTTCAATAAAAATATAAACAGCTATAATGGAAAGAATCAGAATGGGTATTAACAGTAACCCACCTTTAAATAATAATGACAGTAAAGACATAGTTTCTTCACCTTGTGTCTCCTCTACAATTTGCAAGAGTATTAAATCCATACTTTTTTTTAATTAAGTTTCTTTAACGTAAATAAATCTATTCCTATTTTGTTGCTGCAAATATAGCCAATATATATTCTGTTACATAATATTGATCAAAAACAATACCGGAAGATTTAACTCCATTTTAATTCATGCTTTTGACATAAAATTATCTAAAAATCAATGCATGTTAAATAATTAAAAACTATACGAAAAGTCATACTTTTTTCTTTCAATACCTCTCCTTTTCAAACTACTCTTTTTAAATTTTATGGATTTAATGAGCTAATAAAAATAGCTCAAACAAAATTTGTAATCAGATTTACTTTTATTTTTTTATTGATTTTTTTAGTCCAAACGCTATTCATAGGAACCTTTATTCATATCTTTGCATTTAGATATTTAAATACATGAACTATGTCAGAGATTTTAACAAAACGAATAGAAGAAAAAAAACTATTTCAATGCGCCAGTATGTTGAAGGCCATTGCACATCCATCCAGAATGGCTATTGTAGACTTATTGGGTAAGAAAAAAGAACTTATAGTAACAGACATTTACCGTTTACTAGAAATGGAGCAAGCTGCCGTTTCACATCATCTTGGTATATTGAAAAGCAATGGGTTGCTTGAGTTTAGAAAGGATGGGAAAAACACTTACTATTCTTTAGCAAAAATTGAGGTTTTACAAATTATTCAATGCATAGAAAAGTGTGCCATCTAATTTCTAACAAAAAAATAGAATTATATAATGAGTAAATTTACAGAGTTAATAAACGGAGAAATCCCCGTATTAGCAGATTTTCATGCTGAATGGTGTGGACCCTGTAAAATGATGATGCCAACCATCAATGAAATAGCAACGCATTTTAAGGGTAAACTAAAAGTGATAAAAATTGATGTTGATAAAAATGAAAGTGCCACTAAAAAGTATCAGATAATGGGAGTTCCTACATTAATTTTATTTAAAAATGGACGGATTGCATGGAAACAGTCAGGGGTATTAAGTTTTTCAGATTTAAAAAAGATTATAGACAGTCATTTATAAATGTTTAAAAAAAAGTACAATAAAAAAAGTCCGGTAAATTTTACCGGACTTTTTTATTTGAGACAATTAACAATTAACCAATTACTTTTTATCTTTATCCTTATCGTTTACCTCTTCGTAATCAACATCTGTCACATCATCATCTTCGTTTTGCTTATTCCCTTCACCGTTTTGTTGTTGATCAGGATTTGGTTGCTGACTTCCTCCCTGCTCTTTATAAATATGCTGGGAAGCTTCCTGCCATGCACTGTTCAAAGCTTCAATAGCTGAATCCAGCTCTTCCATATTTTGTGCTTTATGCACTTCTTTTAGCTTATTATGAGCTTCCTCAATTTTTGTTTTGTTTTCCGCAGGTAGTTTATCTGCAAATTCAGTCAGCTGCTTTTCGGTCTGGAAGATTAATGAATCAGCTGTATTAAGTTTTTCTATCTTCTCTTTTGCTTTCTTATCACTATCTTCATTAGCCTTTGCTTCCTGCTTCATTTTTTCTACCTCATCTTTCGACAATCCGGTAGAAGCTTCAATTCTAATAGATTGCTCTTTAGCGGTACCTTTATCTTTAGCTTTAACACTCAATATACCATTTGCATCTATATCAAAAGTCACTTCAATTTGCGGAACTCCTCTTGGTGCAGGCGGTATTCCATCCAGATGGAACCTGCCAATACTTCTGTTATCTGAAGACATTGGGCGTTCTCCCTGTAATACGTGTATTTCAACTGAACCCTGATTGTCAGCAGCTGTTGTAAACACCTGAGTTTCGCGTTTCGGTATAGTTGCATTAGACTCTATAAGTTTAGTCATTACACCACCCATAGTTTCAATACCAAGGGAAAGCGGAGTAACATCAACTAAAACGATTTCATCGTCAATATCCCCACTTAAAATTCCACCTTGTATAGCTGCTCCAATGGCTACTACTTCATCCGGATTTACTCCTTTAGATGGCTTTTTACCAAAGAATTTTTCTACTACTTCCTGAATTTTTGGTATTCTGGTTGAACCACCTACTAAGACCACTTCATCTATATCTGAAGACTGCATTCCGGCATCTTTTAATGCTTTTTTACACGGCTCAAGCGTACGTTGTATCAATTCATCTGCCAATTGCTCAAATTTAGACCTGCTGAGTTTTTTCACTAAGTGTTTAGGAACTCCATCTATAGCAGTTATATAAGGTAAATTGACTTCTGATTCTGAGGAACCTGAAAGTTCAATTTTTGCTTTTTCAGCTGCATCTTTTAGTCGCTGAAGTGCCATAGGGTCTTTCTTCAAATCTACATTTTCTTCTTTTTTAAATTCATCGGCTAACCAATCGATAATTATCTGATCAAAATCATCGCCACCCAGATGGGTATCACCATTTGTAGATTTTACTTCAAAAACACCATCACCGAGTTCCAGTATAGAAATATCAAACGTACCTCCACCTAGGTCAAAAACTGCAATAGTCATATCTTTGTTTCTCTTATCCAGACCATATGACAAAGCTGCAGCTGTTGGCTCATTTAAAATTCTCTTAACAGTTAGACCTGCAATTTCACCGGCTTCTTTAGTTGCCTGACGCTGTGAATCATTAAAGTAAGCAGGAACTGTAACAACAGCTTCTTTTACTTCATGACCTAAAT
Organism: Chitinophagaceae bacterium; assembly: GCA_007695095.1. Taxonomy (NCBI): domain Bacteria; kingdom Pseudomonadati; phylum Bacteroidota; class Chitinophagia; order Chitinophagales; family Chitinophagaceae; species Chitinophagaceae bacterium. The sequence continues at coordinate 50,909 of REEL01000148.1, forward strand.
AGTCTTCAGCTACTTTTTTCATTTTTTGCAAAACCATAGCTGAAATTTCTTGTGGAGTATACATTCTGCCATTTATATCAACACGAATGGTGTCGTTTTCCCCTTTCACAACTTTGTAAGAAGCACGCTCTGCATCATTACCGATTTCAGAAAAACGATTTCCCATAAATCGCTTTATCGACATAATTGTGTTTGCCGGATTCGTAATCGCCTGTCTTTTTGCAGAATCTCCAATTTTTCTTTCTCCGTTTTCTAAAAACGCAACTATAGAAGGAGTCGTTCTTCTGCCTTCTTCATTTGATATTACAACCGGCTCATTACCTTCCATTACAGAAACGCATGAATTTGTTGTACCTAAATCAATTCCAATTATTTTTCCCATTTTATTTTTTTTCTTTTGGGAGTTCAATAGTTGTGCCAATAGACTTTTTATTTCTATTTGCTGTAATTTTGTCACAATTACAGTCAAATTTAATATCTAAACATTAGTCTTCTGACATATAGACAGCTAGTTGCAATCAAAAAAACCGGCTCTGTCAGCAAAGTTTAATTGTCTTGTCAAGCTGCCACAAGCAAGTGAATCTACTGAAGTAGGAGTAATTCTAAAGTCACCAAAGGAACTTGTACTTCTACTACTCCATACTCCATATCCATTTTCAATATTTGAGTATACTGAACCGGCACTCCCGTCAGACAAGCCTGACTGAGCACCTTCGGATATGATATAATTATAAATTTCTTCCCCACCGGATATAAATATATACTGAATACTTCCCAATGGTTTAACTCTTCTTCTTTTAGAATTATCGGCAGGAATTCTATTTGCAAGCTGATTATAAAACTCCCGATTGTCATATTGGAAAGTCAGCAATGTTCCACCTGAAGTTCCGGGAGATGTAAGCCCTGAAAAAGCCGTCCATTCAACGGATTTTAATTCTTTGTTATCACTATCTCCTATTTCCCATTCTTCATATAAAAAACGAATTTTCAAATCATAAACCCGTCCATTCTCAGGAGTATTAAAACGGATTGTCTGCCTGTTGGTAGAAAGTTTATTAATTTGAGTAACTACAGGGTTAGTTGGAAAAGTCATTTGAAGCTCGCCTACTAAACCGGTAACCGAACTTACAGTATATCCGGTTTCTGAATTTGTAGCTGTAATTTGATAATTTCTGTCCAGATTCGGCTGAAAATTAAATCGGTACAGAATATTTCTTTCATTCGAGAAGATCCCTTCACTTTTGTTTATATCAGTTAAATTCCCGTCAATTTGCTGAGCTGTCCACTCCGGCCCGTTAGGTAATTCTCTGATAGTTACATCAAGATTTTCATAATAATAAATTGAATCCGGGTTTTGGGCAATCACTAAAGCATCAGTTTCAGGATCCAAAAAAACTTTATTAATACGAACATAGTGTACTGAATCTTCCGGATTGATTAATCCATACAGTGCCATACCCTCTTTCCAGTCATCTGCCAAGTCAAAGTCAGTTGAGCAGGCTGAGAAGAAAAGTGAGAAACTTAATAAAACAAGAAGGAATCTATTCTTGACAGTTAAAAACAGTAACATGCAGTAATTTGTTTGAAGAAATTGAATTTGATGACAAAAGTAACGAAAGTCCTTTAAAATAGTAAAGAAAGCAGGCGCTGATTTGTTCATCTTATTATTAATTAATAATTTGCACCAAAATTTGTTTATGTCTGTCCACAGAAAAGTAAAAAGAGTTACCACTCATACCCTGCAAGAAATGAAAAATGATGACGAAAAAATCTCTATGCTTACTGCATATGATTTTTCACTTGCTACTATAGTAGATGACGCTAATGTAGATGTCATTTTAGTAGGAGACTCTGCTTCAAATGTTATGGCAGGTCATGAAACTACCTTACCAATTACTTTAGATCAAATGATTTATCATGCAACTTCAGTTGTTCGGGCAGTTAAAAGAGCACTAGTGGTAGTTGATTTACCCTTTGGTTCTTATCAGGGAAATTCAAAAATAGCTTTGGAGTCAACTATAAAAATAATGAAAGAATCCGGAGCTCATGCAATTAAAATGGAAGGGGGAATTGAAATTAAAGAATCCATTCAAAGAATTCTTACAGCCGGAGTCCCGGTTATGGGACATTTAGGATTGACGCCTCAATCAATTTACAAATTTGGCACTTATACTGTAAGGGCAACAGAAAATGAAGAAGCAGAAAGATTAATTAGTGACGCTATGCTTCTGCAAGAATTAGGTTGTTTTGCTATTGTACTTGAAAAAATCCCTGCCCATCTGGCAGAAAAAATAGCAAAAAAACTAACAATTCCGGTAATCGGGATAGGTGCAGGAGGAAAAATAGATGGTCAGGTTTTGGTTTTACATGATATGCTTGGGATTACCAAAGAATTTCAACCTCGCTTTCTGAGAAGATACCTCAACCTTTATGATGACATTAAAGTTGCCGTAAGTCGCTATGTGGAAGATGTAAAACTAAAAGATTTTCCAAACGAGGATGAACAATATTGAATTTCGATTTTTAAACTTACACATTGACTTTTTTTAATAAAAAATAATACTAAATCTATGAAAAATATAACAGTTATCGGCTCCGGAACTATGGGGAATGGAATTGCACACGTTTTTGCAATGAATGGCTTTTCAGTTAGCCTAATGGATATCTCTGAAGATTCCCTGAAAAAAGCTATGGAAACTATTGATAAAAACCTGAGCAGAATGCTTGAAAAAGGCAGAATTGACGAAAATCTAAAAAATAGTACGCTTGCAAATATCAAAACCTATACAAAACTGGAAGAAGCTGCTAAAAATGCTGACTTAGTTGTAGAAGCAGCAACAGAAAATTTGGATATTAAACTCAAGTTATTTAAAAACCTGGATAGCATTTGCCCTCCAAAAACAATCTTATCAACAAACACATCTTCTATACCCATTACGAAAGTAGCTGCCTCAACTACAAGACCTGAAAAAGTAATTGGTATGCACTTTATGAATCCTGTACCGGTTATGAAACTGGTAGAAATTATAAAAGGATATTCAACTGATGAAGCTACTACCAAAGCAGTTATTGAAATATCTGAAAAATTGAATAAAATACCGGTAGCCGTGAACGACTATCCGGGATTCATAGCAAACAGAATTTTAATGCCTATGATAAATGAAGCAATTATCAGCTTGTTTGAAGGAGTGGGAGGAGTTGAAGAAATAGATACAATCATGAAACTTGGTATGGCTCACCCTATGGGACCATTACAATTAGCTGATTTTATAGGCTTGGATGTCTGTCTTTCTATTTTAGAGGTTCTACACGATGGTTTCGGAAATCCAAAATATGCTCCATGTCCCTTACTGGTAAATATGGTTACAGCCGGACATTTAGGCGTTAAAACAGGACAGGGCTTTTATACTTATACTAAAGGCAGTAAGGAATTAGTAGTTTCTCCTCAGTTTAAAAAGTAATGAAACTTGAAGATTTAGTTAATTTTCTCACTAAAAGATTAAAGGAACCTCTGCCCGGCTGGGAATCTCAAATTAAAATGGCTCCAAAGCTCAGAAATCCTGACTCTTATAAGTTGCCTGATAAGTTGAAGGCAAAAGTTGGGGGAGTACTGATTTTTCTGTACAACTTTGAAAAAACACCTTATGTCTTGTTAATGAAAAGACCGGATTATCAAGGTGTTCACAGCGGTCAGGTTAGTTTTCCGGGCGGCAAAAAAGAAGATTCTGACCGGAATATTATTGAAACGGCCATTCGTGAATTTTCTGAAGAAACAGGTGTGAGTAAAAGTAATTTGACAATAATTGGCAGTTTATCTGAATTGTATATACCCGCCAGCAACTTTTATATTTACCCAACCATTGCCTACAGCACTCAAAGACCGGAAATGAAACCGGATAAAAAAGAAGTAGCTTATCTGCTTGAAATTAAAGTAAGAGATTTGATTAATGACAATTTGGTAAAAGATAAAAAAATTACGGCAGTTAAAAATTTTGAGTTAATTGCTCCCTGCATAGAGATTAACAATGAAATAATTTGGGGGGCAACTGCAATGGTAATTAGTGAATTTAAAACTATATTGCAGGAACTGCGTTTATCATAAAGCTTTGTTGTTTCTCACTTTAACAGCAGCTTAAATTGTCTATACTCAATAATTAAACTAACTTTGCCGTTAATTTTCAAAAATTTAAATCATTTATAGTTAATGGAAGCATTGATAATGGTAGCCCAGCTTCTTTTGGGATTAGGCCTTTTGGTATTTGTCCATGAGTTAGGTCACTTTCTCGCAGCAAAAGCGTTTGGAATAAAAGTTGAAAAATTTTACGTTTTTTTTGACTTTGGAAATACAAAAATTTTCAGTAAAAAAGTTGGTGATACAGAATATGGAATCGGTTGGTTTCCATTAGGAGGGTATGTGAAAATTGTAGGGATGGTAGACGAATCCATGGACAAAGATCAGTTAGAAAAGCCTCCTGAAGACTATGAGTTCAGATCAAAACCTGCTTGGCAAAGATTTATAGTTTTAGTTGCCGGTGTGGTTATGAATGTTATCGTCGGTATTTTGATTTTTGCCGGTTCTACTCTTTATTTTGACAAGGAATATGTGCCCATAAGTGCTGTCGAAAATGGCATCTATGCACATGAAATAGCCAGAAATGCAGGGCTGAAAACCGGAGATAAAATAACTAAAATAAATGGCCGGTCATTTGACAGAGCCAAAGAAGTTGAATCCTTAAAAATGCTTTTCGGAGCTAAAGTAACCTTGGAAAGAAACGGACAAACAAAGGAAATTCAACTCCCTGATAATTTATTTCTTGAAATCGGAAGAGGCGGAGGGCAGTTCATTAGTTTTCTGAATGTCCCTTTTGAAGTAAGTGAAGTTATGCCCGGGACTCCTGCTGAGGAATTTGGTCTTCAAAAAGGAGATCAGTTTTTAAGATTAGATACCGTAGAAATAAGCAGCTTTGGCCACTTTTCAGAAACCCTGAGCGGATATGCAGGACAAGAAATTGAAATTGAAGTAAAGCGCTCCGGTGAAACCTTTACGGACTACGTTAAAGTAGGTGAAGATGGCCGCTTAGGCTTCTTCCCAAACCCTTTGATGGACTATGATACAAAACCTTATACTGTATTTAACTCTTTAAAATACGGTACTATAGACGGCTTTGAAGCAATTTATTACAATGCTATTGGCTTGGGTAAAGTGTTTACCGGTCAGGTCAAAGCCACTGAATCCATACAAAGTCCAATTGGTATCGCAACTATTTATGGTGGTGTATGGGACTGGAAACGATTTTGGTATTTAACCGGATTAATTTCATTCATACTGGCATTTATGAACATACTTCCAATACCTGCCCTCGATGGTGGACACATTATGTTTATCTTCATAGAAGTGATACAGGGAAAGCCTGTCAGTCAGAAAACTATGGAAAAAGCACAGGGAGTTGGTATGGTTTTACTCCTGCTTTTAATGGCATTTGCATTTGGAAATGATATTTATAAACTCATCACCGGAGGGTAAAAATTTTGTTTTAAAAAATGCATTGTGTAATTTTATGCAACTGAAAAGTGCACTTTAATTAAAAAAGCACAATCCGTTGTATCATTAAATTAATTTTTTAACATGAGAAATTTTCTACTTTTACTGCTTATATGTATCTCTTTTCAAGGATTTAGCAGCAATAAATCTGTCATGATAATTCCTTTTAATCAGGATATGTACTTTTCAGATGCAGACCATGAATTAGCCAGACATAATAAAATCAGTATACCTGAAGTAAGAGCAATGTTCCGACATGGGCTTAATACAAACATCAATGCACACATTCTTGCAGCTTACGAAACCAGGTCATTGCTGAATGATACAATTGAAGGTGCACTGGAGGACTTAAATGCCGTTTACAGAAGTTTGAGATACCGTATGGAAGCACCTGTCGGGAAATTTACAATTGGTAAGACAGAAGACTCAAACGAATCTGCAGAGTTAGAGCAAAAAGAAAAACCGGGTAGAGGACTAAGAAATTTACTTTCATCTAACAGAGATGAAGAAAAAGGTCAGCAAACAGATAAATATGATGTACCCGATCCTGACCGCCGATTTATGAATGTTGTTATTCCTAATCCGGAGATGTTTTCTTATTTGTCAGATAAATATCAAACAAATTATTTCTTATTCATAAACCAGTTTGAATTAGCTACAAACTATGATCGTTGCCTTGACAGAGCTACCAATAATTTCGAGCGGACAGTGAAGGTTCACTTTTCATTATTTGACAAAAGAGGAGATCAAATAGCCGGAGATTTTGTTGAAGTTAAGTTTGGCAGTAACTCTAACGACATAATGGAGATTATGAAAAATAAATTTCCACATATTTCACAGCATTTAACTGCTCAATTACCGGTTAATGAGCGTCGTTTATTGCCTACCGGTAATCATGGAGAAGTGAAATATCAGGAAACTAATAAAGATTTTGAGTAAAAAATCAACTGATTCCTAAATAATTTTCTTTAGATTTGCATTCCCATTTCAGCCCGGGTGGCGGAATTGGTAGACGCGTTGGTCTCAAACACCAATGGAGGTAACTTCGTGCCGGTTCGACTCCGGCCCCGGGTACAAAAGCTACTTAGATTCTAAGTAGCTTTTTTTGTTAAGAAATGCCGGTAATTCATATTTTGAATTGCTGTTATAAAAAACTAACCTCCCAGGTACAAGCCCCTGAGAGGTTAATCACCTTACCTAAAAATCAACTATCTTACTCAGTAATAATCAGTTTTTCAAGCTGAATACCACTTTCATTTTTAATCTCAATAAAATATATCCCGGCACTTAATGACGAAACATTTAAACGTATTTGACATCTATCATTAATACAAGTTTCTACTGAACTTTCTTTTACTCTCTTACCGAATACATCAATAATGCTTATTTCATAATGTTCATTAACTGAATTATGTATTAATAAGTCTGCAAAATGATTAGCCGGATTCGGGTAGACTGTATATAAATTTTTCTGTAGAATTTGATTTTGAATTCCTGTTGTATTAGCAAAAATAGTTTCCCCGACATAAAATTCAATATTATCAACTGTTTGGTTATCACTACTTATAGTAACATAAGCTGCTTCAGATTCTTTACCTAACCATTCGACATAAACCTGATAACTACCATAAGGAATATCATCGAAAATAAAATCCCCATGAGCTGCAGTATAGGTAAAGATTAACATTTCTCCATCTGAATCAAGCAAGAAAACCGGAACATTTTCCAATGCTTCTTCACTTTCACTTGAAAGTTTAAGTCCATTTTGCCAACTTAAGTTTCCTCCTATTTTTCCAGGACCTGACAAAAGTGAAGTAGGAATTAACTCTATATCAACATTATTAGCAGTTGAGTCTAAAACTACTATATCTGCCTGATTCCAATATAAAGTACTCATATAGTAAGTCGGAGCAAAATCATAGTAAACAGAAGAACTGGGTAATAACTCTGCTTTTAAAATGTAGTCTCCCTGAGCTATATTATGGAAAACATAATTCCCGTTTGTAGTATAAGCTGTGTCTATCGTAAACATAAAGCCTGTCTGAAAAGAGTATAAATATACTTTTGCATAATCTGCATTTACATTATTATGCTGAACACTACCATAAATTGAAAAATGGTTCGATGAGCCTCCCGATCCACAAGGTCCGGTAGTATATGAGATAACACCATTATAATAAGTTGCCACACAATCATTTGTGTAAGTTATTCCATCGCACCCACATACAGGGCTATAAATAAAATTACAGGCTGCAGTCATATCAATAATTGTAGTGTCTGTACAACTATTTTGACCGGTATAAATATATTGGCAATAAGTATCAGAAGCATTTTGACATGAAGTTCCACCATAAACCGTTAAACACACATAATAAATACCTGCTGTACCAAAAGTATGTGAAGGAACCTGAAGATTTGAGCTATCTCCATCGCCAAAATCCCAGTGCCAGGAAGCTGTGTTCGCTGGTGCGCCACCTCCATAAAACGTAAATTCTAAAGAATTGGAGTTTTGATTAGAATATGTAAAGTATGCCTGTGGGCATGGAGATTGGCTCACATGAACAGATTGACAGAAAACATCAACACAGCCGGATGTATCAGTTATTGTAAGGCAGGTTGTATAAGTATTTAATGATGAAAAATGATGAGAAGGGTTTGGATCAGTAGAATAATTTCCATCTCCAAAATCCCATTGATAAGAAGCTATTGAGCTATTCCCTGTATAATAAAAGTTAACTGTATCATTTAAACCTAAAGTATAGGTAAAGTCTGCTGAACAAGCTGAAGATCCACAAATGCCGTAAGTAAACTGAGTAATTCCGTACATATATCTTGCCTGGCATTCATTATGATATGTTGTCCCATCGCAACCACATACCGGTTCATAAATTGAAGGACAAAAAACATTCTGGCTGATTTGACTTGTATCTACGCAAAAATTATTTCCCGGAGAAGATACTCCACAGATTTCAAAATCTGCAATACCACTATTTACCGTCCCCTGGTGGTTTTGCAGAAATTCAATGATTGGCTTACTAATGCAATCAAATACTACAACATAGTAATTTACATTTGGACCGGTAGAAGCACCTCCAGGAATGGTAAATTCATAGTATCCCGTGCTATCTGTAACTGTATTATCACTGTAATAGAAACCCATTGCCGGCTGAGCAGAATCAGTATATACATACACATTATAATTCTCCAAAGGATTTCCACTAATACTATCACTTACAGTACCGGAAAGATGAAAATTATTTTGTGCAAAAATAAAACAGGATGTAAGGATTAAAAAAGCACTTAGTAATGTTATCTTTTTCATAATTAAAATTTTTATGATGAAATAGTTAAATGTTCACAATACAAATATAAAGACAGCTAATTTGAAAAAAACTATTAAATTCTCTATTTCTTACGCATTCAAGAAGTTTAAATCTTAGTTTCAAGCCAATCATTATACTTTATTATCTCTGCATTTAATACTTCAGGTGGCTGAGGCTTTTCTAAATACTTTTTAATCATACTAATAATTCTTTTGTCTTTAAATGGACTATATACAGAAGAAAACTTTTTTATAAGCTTTACCAATTCTTTCTCTCTTTCATTTTCAATCTTGCTAAACAAATCTTTAAACTCTTTCTTAACCTGGTTTAACTTATAATCTAAAACATCATAATCACCAACTTCATATCGAATTATCAATTCAGCAACTGCAATTTTCATTCTCAGGTTAGTATCTGTTTTTTTATAACTGTCATGGGTTGTAAGTTTAATTAAATTATCAATAGCATTATCATAATTTTGCTTATCAAACCAAAGTACCGCTAAGTTTGCATAAATAAATTGCTCGTAAAAAGAAGATTGTTTTATACTTTTCATCTCCTCCAGTAATTCAATAGCTTTATCTTTATCAAGCTCAGAGTAGTTTATTATCAGTGAATTATAATAAAAAAACAGATATTTATCATATAAAACATTATCATATTTTTTCATAGCTTCCAGCAAATTCTCAGCATAACTCAATGACTTTTTATATTTTTTATTTTTGAACAAAGCATTTACAATATAAGTAAGCATTTGAAGCTGTATCTCGTGATTATCCCTATCAAATAAATTTTTGTCTTTAAATTGTTTATAAGTAGATAACAGATATTTTTCTAAAGCAGGGTAATCATGTTGCTTTAGCAATAACTGGCTGGCAGCCCTATAAACACGAAGTTGGAGGATTTTGCTTTTTTGTAAATCCGGGTCATTCATAAATTGGTTGACCATATCCTTAAGTTTCTGATACGCAGGGTCCATAGCTGATGAAAAATTTTGACTGACTTTCATTCTATATCCAACTATTGCCAGCACATCATCCATTTCACTAATTTTAGTTAATATGGTTTGATTCTGCTTTCGATTTTCAATATAAATTGAAGGGTCTATGGACACATCATCCATAGAAAGCTTTACAAATTGCTTATATATTATTTCAAGCATCTCATATTGCTCGTATTTGGTTGCATTTCTTTCTGCTTTCTTTAAATAAAAAGCTGCTAACCTTAAATTATTTTTTAAATGAAAGAGAACTGCCAAAGAATAGTAATGAATCGTTGTTAAAGGTTCTGTTTTATGTATATGTTGCAAAACCAAACTCTTCCCAACATCTTCCAAGAGTCTGTTCTTTAGTCGGTAAAAGGCATTTTTATCCTTTTTGAAATATAGTTTTGTGAAAATTTTTTCTTCATCAAAATCTTCAGCTTTTGATTTGCGAATATACTCAAAGAGATACTTGTCTTTCCTTTTAATACCATAATTCATTCTTTGCTGATACATGGTAAAAGCTCTGGTTTCTTCTTTATTCAATTGACGAATAAAATGCTCTAAAATATCCATATTTTACTATTTTAAGCACGTAAGATAAAAAAGAAATTGATATTAAAAATAAAATTTAAGCTTATAACTTTACGAAAACTTTAAATTTAAATTTTCAGACATGAAAAAACATATCTACTTTTTAGGACTTTTTTTAGCTCTTTTTTTCTTTCAAAACAATGTACATTCTCAAGCTTCACTTGGGTTTTCAAGTTATTGGCAGGGCGACTCTCTAACTGCTGTAATGGGAGATACATTAATGCTGGATTTTTATATTATAAATACCGGCAATCAGGAATTTGTAGGTTATTTTGAAATTGCTTACAGCCTAAATAATGTGCCAAATCAAAACTTTTTAGCCAACGAAACAGTTCAGGAATTAATCCCAGGTGACAGCATACATTTTGAAGTAGAATTTCATCTTAATCCTGTAAATACACTTCTTGGATGGAATATTATTGTTATTTGGCCACAGTCGATTTATCAGCCATCTGATTCAGCAACCATTCATGTAAACGTAGAGCCCTTTGTATCCTCAGCCCCTATTAAAAAGGAAGATGAACTTAAAATTTACACTTTAGATAAGTCACTATTTGTTTATACTGAAAAAAATAATAAAGCATTTGAAAGCGTAAGTTTATTTAACTTATCCGGACAAGTCATTTTTTCAAAAAACTATTACTCAAATCCTATTTCATTGGAAGGAATCCCGGAAGGCATTTATATACTTAGTTTAAAACTAAATAATGGTGAAAAAATCAGGAAAAAGATTTACATAAATTAGCTTTAACAAAATCAGGTATTCACTTCACAGACTTTAAAAATCTAAAACCTCCAAGTACTTATAGCAAATACTTATAATCGCTTTTAAAATCATTAATGATTTGACAAAAATTAAAATACCGGTAAGCATTTAATCTTACCGGCATTTTACTTGCGTTTATAAATCTACTTAAAATCTGAAAAATAAAATTATTCAGCCTCCTTTGAGAACTGAACTTCAGCCATGATTTTCACTTCTTCTCCAACTAACACACCACCTGTTTCTAAAGCAGCATTCCAATTTAATCCCCACTCTTTACGGTTAATTTTTCCATTTACAGAAAAACCTGCTTTTTCAGCTCCCCAGGGGTCTTTATTTATACCGCCAAATTCAACATCTAATAATACTTCTTTGGTAACACCTTTAATTGTCAAATCACCCTTTAGCTTATATTCATCATCTCCGGTTTTTTCTAAAGATTTAGATTTAAACTGTAAAGTACTGTGATTTTCAACATCAAAAAAATCATCACTTTTCAAATGCTTATCTCTGTCATCATTATTCGTAAATATTGAAGGGGCTTCAATTGTCAGATTAACCTGAGCAGATGAAAAGTCATTTCCATTGGAAATTGCATCTCCCGAAAATTTTCTAAACTCACCTTTTACATTTGTAATCATAAGGTGTTTTACCTTAAATAACAACTCACTGTGTGAAGGGTCTAAAATCCATTTAGTTCTATTATCCATGTCTTAAATTTTAAAATTGATTAATAATAATTTACTGGTACAAAAGTACAGTTCATTAAAACGCTAAACATTGACCTATGTTAAGAAATCAAATTAATCTCCACTTTTTTTAGCATGAACTAAAAAATCTAAATTTAAAATGGATGCATTGAGGGTAATAAAATAAGGCGAATTTTACTTTTTTGATTTCAAGTAAAGCTCTTTTCTGACTCTGCTAAGGCTTTCCGGAGCAACCCCAAGATATGAGGCAATCATCCACTGAGGCACTCTTTGTGTTAGGTTGGGATAAAGTTTTATAAAATCCAAATATCGAACTTCCGCAGAGGAACCTATCAAAAGACTAATTCTCTTTTGCAAATGACGTATGTGGTTTTGTAGCAATATTTCATTAAACCTCCGAAACTTAGGATTTAATTCAGCAGCTGAACCCATAAAGTCTTCAGAAATTTGCACAACAATCGAAGATTCTATTGCGTCAATGAAATATTCTGTTGGTTCATTAAAATAAGCACTCCCTCTATCCATTACAATCCAATCTTCGGGAGCAAACTGAATAATATTTTTTACACCGTGTTCATTTATGGAATACATTTTAAGCAATCCTTTTTCTACAAAAAATGCATTTCTGCAAACGTCACCTTTTTGCAGAAGAGTTTGCCCTTTATTAATTTCTTTGATTCTAAATTTATTTGAAAGAAGTTCAAATTCTTGTTCAGTAAGTTGACCTTTATCAATAATAAATGATTTGAATTTCTCCATAAAACCTGATTTAAAAGGATTTAAGGGAATGCTTTATGACACTTTCTTCCATTACCTGATAAACTTTATCTCTCAATTTTTCTACATCATCCATTGTATAACCTTCTGTAGATATAGGGTCATGATAAATTACAGTAGCTTTACCGGGTTTCATCCAGATCGTTTTTTCGGACATCATTCGTCTGACGTTTGTCATTACCACCGGAACTATAGGGATTCCGGATTCAATAGCCAGGCGAAAGGCCCCATTATAAAATGGCCCCAATGGTTTATCTGTTCTATTTCGGGTACCTTCCGGAAAAATAAAAACTGACACTCCTCTGTCAATTAAGTTTTTCATTGCCTTCATACTTTCACTTCTGCTCTCTGCTGATGATCTATCGACAAAAATACCGGCCTTATCAAACAGATAACCCATAACCGGAATTTTCTTAATCTCTTTTTTTGCTAAAGGTCTTAATGCAAATATACTGGAACGCGGAAATATCATAGTATCCAGGTTTGATGTATGGTTGCAGGCAAAGATATATGATTGATTTTTGTCCACCTTGTGCCTGTCTATTACTTTAACACGAATACCACAAATTGAGCCCCATATTTTAGACCAATTTCTGTTGTATGTGGCTATTCTTTGCTCAAGTTTTTCACCTCCGATAAAAGACAAAATAAAATATACGGGTACTGTAATCAGTGCCGACAGAACATATGTAAGTCCTGTCCAAATAGTATAAGGCACCTGCCATAAAAGGTTAAGCTTTTTCAAAATATCGGCTAATTTTTGATAACTTTCAAACTAATCTGTTTCTGAGAAGTTTTAATTCTGACAATATACATAGCAGCAGGCAAACTTCCAATTTCTGAAAATTTAATTCTGTTAAAGCGATCTTTATAAACTTTCGCTTCCTTGTAAAGTACTTTATTTCCAAATGTATCAAAGACATCAATTTTGATTATTTCAGTTTTTTCCGAAAAATACATAATATTCAATTGATTCTGAAATGGATTTGGGTATGCCAAAGGGAGTTTTTCTTCCTGAAAAACTGTTGGTAAAGGCTGATCATTTAATAAAAGATAAGCTTTATGAAAGTCAGGAATTCCATAACCGTATAAACTGTCCGGATTATAATATCGGTTAGCACTCTTTAGCAAAGCGTCTCTTACTTCTTTAGCAGATTTATCCGGGTTTGTTTGCCATAAAGCAGCGATTAAACCACTCACAACAGGTGCAGAAAATGAAGTCCCATTTGCCGTTCTAAGTTGATTATTCAAAGATACAATTGCAGTTCCTCTTCCCATAGCCATAATATCCGGCTTTACTCTTCCATCATAAGAAGGTCCTACAGAACTGAAACCTGCCCTAACCTCTTTATCATCCATGGCCCCTACAGCTATAACAAATCTTCCATCTGCCGGTGCACTAATATATCTCCATGAAGAATTCCCGGAATTTCCGGCACTATTTACGACTACCATACCTCTTTTAGCAGCTAAATCAGCCGCTATTGATATTCGGGCTACTGCTCCGGTCATATCCTGATATGAATAGTTCATTTGAGCGTCATCAAAGCGGGTGTATCCCAGAGATGTGTTTAAAATATCTGCACCGGCACTATCAGCAAACTCTGCTGCTGCAACCCAATTATCTTCTTCTATTCTGTATTCACTTGACCCGTCTTCGGTTCTGAATAGCATATATGATGCATCAGGAGCTGTTCCCATCATTTGTCCGGGTAAGTTAGAACCCATCACAGAAAGTACATGTGTGCCATGGGTATGTGCGTCAAAAACATCTGTTCCCGGGTTAACAAAATCCTGATAGTGCAATATTCTACCCTGCAACCACAAACTATCAAATGCTCCTATTACATTCACATCTCTGAAACCGGCATCCATAACCCCTATTATCATATCACGACCTCTGTAACCGAGTTCATGTAAGAAGTCTCCTCTCAACATTTTTAACTGATGAAATCCATTTCCATAAATTTGCCCGTTTAAACTGGTGCTATTATCATTACTTTCAAAATCTGCAAGTGATTCTCCTCCATTAGTAGTATCAACCTCAAGCTTATATCTGGCAACGCCTTCAATTTTATTTACAAAAGATAAATTTTCAATTTGTGAAAGTATTGTCGAATCAGTTGTTTCGATAGTGACGGCATTAAACCACTTGCTACGGGTAAGAATTGGAACTCCGAAAGTCAGTATGCTATCAATATAATGCGGGTTTATGGGCAAATCATCTTCTGTGAGACTTATATTTTGATTCAATCTGCGGTTAATGGCTCTTTCCGATAAAAATTCATCCGGGAAATCCAATGAATAGGGACTATCTGCTTTATCCGTAAATTGTATCCAAAATTTATGATAAACAAATTCTTCTGAAGATGCCTGAAGAACATTAAATGAAAAAGTAAATAAAATGAATATAAAAAGAAAGCGGGTTATTGCTGGCATCCGAGTATTATTATTTCCGTAAAATTAATAATAATAACGGAAAGCTGATAGAATTAGTTTTATTCGAATCCGTAATCAGCTATTCGTTTTGTATATATAAAACCACTACTGGCTTCTGACCATGGGGCAGCAACATTTTGTTTTTTCAAAAACAACCATTCTTTATAAATAAGACCTACATTTTTAGCATATTTTTCTTTTGCATAGACCTTTTCAATTAAAATATCTCTGTCTCTCTGATGTACCGTTAGAGTTGAATCAAAAAAATGACCATTTAGCTCAAAAGGCATATCCACATTTTCATATTGATATTCCCAATCTGCCATAAAAGCCAGCTCTTCGGTTGTTTGAACATATTGATGCCCTGCCCAGCTTTCTCCTTCGCGTGGTGGAAAAATGAGTTTTATAAATCGAATATTATCTTCAACACGCTCTACCCGGGTATCATCTTCAGTTGCAAACCAGACATTTTTAACTTCCCAAGCGGCATTTTCATTTGGCCTTCTATGCCTTTCAATTCTGAATGAAAGCCGACCTTCCAAATCTTCAAAGCTGCTTTCTATATACTCTTTTAGCTGATATGTGGCTGTATCAACCCTCGGCGGGGAAAAGAAATCATCATAAGTAATTGAATCTACATCATAAATCACATAATAACCTACTTCTAAAGGCATGTATGCTCTTTTAAAGTCCGGCTTAAAATCATCTTCTCTGTCACAAGACTGAAAAGAACAGGCTAAACCAATTATAAAAATAAATAGAATGTATATTCTCATATGAAGCTTTCAAAAATAAACCGGCTAAAAGTGAAATTACTTAAATTTCTGATATATCCGGCAACTTTTATTAAAATTAACTGTAACGATTAAGAATACGATTTAAAACTTATAATGTTTCCTTATCAATTATAGGTTTTCCCAGGGCATTTTTCTTCCTGAAAAAATTATGCCACCACCAACTACATCATTTCCTTCATAAAATACAGCTGACTGTCCGGGAGCAATAGCTTTAACATCTTTTGCAAACTGTACACTTAACTTTCCGTCCTCAGTATTATAAACTTTACTGTATGCACCGGCGTCTTTATATCTTATCTTAGTTATCAACTCCATCCCATCCGGAATCGAATCATATTTTAAATAATTGACTTTCCCAATTGTCATGGTGTTTTTTCTAAGCTCATCTTCTTCACCAATAACAACTGTATTCGTTTCAGGGATAATTTCTGTTACAAAAATCGGTTTACCCAAAGCAATCCCCAGGCCTTTTCTTTGACCTATAGTGTAAAAAGGATAACCTTTATGTTTACCGATTACTTCTCCCTGATTATTAATAAAATCTCCCCCATCTACTCTCGCTTCCAGATCTTCAACATTTCTTTTCAGAAATCCCCGGTAATCATTATCCGGAACAAAACAGATTTCATAACTCTCACTCTTTTTCGCAAGTTCTTCATATCCCCTATCCAGAGCCAACTGCCTGATATCTTGCTTATTCATACCCCCTAAAGGTAACATAGTTCTTGCCAAACAATCCTGACTGAGTCCCCAAAGTACGTATGATTGATCTTTATTTTCATCTTTGCCTTTTGAAACATAATATCTACCGTCATTATATTGTAGCTGTGCATAATGACCGGTAGCAATATATTGGCATCCTAAATTATCGGCATGTCTGAGCAGTGCTTCCCATTTTATATGTGTATTACACAGAACGCAAGGATTAGGAGTTCTACCTGCCAAATACTCATCCACAAAATTATCAATTACATAATCTCCGAACTCGTTCCTGATATCTATTATATAATGAGGGAATTTATGATCAACCGCTACTTGTCTGGCGTCATTTATTGAATCGAGACTGCAACAGCCGGTTTCTTTTTTGCTTCCGCCTGATGTTGCATAATCCCAGGTTTTCATAGTTATACCAACAACTTTATATCCTTCCTCAGCCAGCATTAATGCAACCATGGAACTATCAATTCCACCACTCATTGCCACTAATACAGATCCTTTACTACTCATTTTCTAAATTTACAGTAATATACACCAATTGATGCCGGAAGGTTCAAATTAATGAATTTCCGTTATTATTTTTGTTTGAAAAAATTTACTGAACGTTTGCGGTAACATTAATATGAACATGACCGGGATTTGTATTCGCATCCAGATGGATGATTTTATTTACCGGTCCGGATTCTCCCTGAGGATTAAATTCTATGTCAATTTCACCACTACCCCCGGGAGGAATTGGCTGAGTAGGCCAACTAAGTACATTCACACCCTGATCGCCATAAACATTGGTGTATTGTAAGTCTGTATCTCCGGTATTCGCAAGTCTGAATGTGTGTCTTTTCGTTTCATTAGCTGCAACTGTACCAAAATCATGTGACATGGTAGAGTATGTGACTTCCGTTGTAGGGCCTGCAGTTTGAGGTTGTTGTTGCTGCATATCAGGCTGTATCTGCTGATTTATATTCATGTCTTGCTGTTGCTGTAACGGCTGATTTTGAGTAACTTCCGGTCTGGTTATAGGAACTGTACTGCGAGATTCATTGTATTTCTGAACAGTTTGAATCAATAATAAGACAGCAATTACAGCTAATATAATCGTTATGATTTTATTATCCTCTTTACCACCTGAATTCGATGATTGGCTTGTTTTTGGCTCTATCTCTGAATTTTTACTCTTTTTACTGTATTTACTCATTTTCTTTTCTTTTATTTAAAAAACTGTTT